>DASZKM010000188.1:0-8126 GCA_035947055.1 Actinomycetota bacterium | reverse complement strand
ACGTGGCCACCGGAAGCAGGAGCATGGCCCCTTCGACCAGGCGTGGCTTCACGCCGCGACGGCGCCGGGACCTTCCTGACGTCCACCGCCGGGCTCGGCGAAGGATCCGCGGCGGGCTGTCCACGATCAGCTGCGCGCTGCCCAGCATGACGATCGAAGCGGCCAGGATGGCCAGGATCCGGGCCACGAACGGAACGCCCCCGGTGGCCGCGGGAAGCAGCAGCGCCATGGTGGAGGCCACCGCCAACCCGGCGAACACGGGCAGGATGCCGAGAACTCCGGCCGAACGAGGACGGGTCGTTGGGGCAGGGATGGTGGAGTCGTCCATGGGTCGCACCCTCGCTATCGGGTGAGGCCCGGAGACTCTTGAGAAAGGCTACGAGGTGGCGGCCGGTGACGGGGTCGCGGTGGGCGTCGGCGTGGGCAGCGGCGACGGCTCCTGGTAGCACTCCGCGGCTCGCTCTGTGGAGCCCTTGATGACATCCTCGGCATCGGCCTCGTACCGGTCGTCGCCGAGCATGCCCTTCAGCACATCGCCCCCGGTGCCGTCGGTGGCGAACAGGCAGTCGTTGCCGCCGGCCCCCAAGAACTAGTCGGCCCCGATGCCCCCCACGATGAGGTCGTTGCCGATCTCGCCGTTCAGCTTGTCGTCACCCTCATCACCGAACAGCTTGTCGTTCTGAGTCCAGCCGTGGAACTCATCGTTGCCGGGCCCGCCGTACAGCTTGTCGACGCCGGGCCCGCCGAACAGGAAGTCGTTCCCGCCCTTGCCGAACACCGTGTCGTTCCCGTTGTCCGCGCAGATCACGTCCCGGCGGTTCGTGCCCCGGATCACGTTGGCCGAGTCGTTTCCGACCTTGGTGCAGTTGGGATAGCCGGGAGCCGGAGGCTTGCCGACCTCGGGAGCCCACGCCGGGGTGATCCCGGTCATCAGCGCTGCGGCCAACGTCAGGACGACGAGGAGGGGGCGAAGTTGAAGCGCGCGCTGCATCTCACGATCCTGTTCGGTCACGGCGCGCTGCAACCTTAGGAGTAGTGCTCCACGATGAGCCGCTCGTCCACCGGTGTGGGCAGCGGAATCTCGTCTCGCTCCGGCCACCGCACCAGCCGAGCTTTCGTCTCGCCGTCGCGCTCGATGTACGCCGGCGGCGCGTCCTGGAGCTCGAGCGCCTCGCGGACGCCGATCAGCTTCCGTCCCTTGTCCGAGAGTTCCAGGGTCTGGCCGGGCCGGACCTCGGCGCTGGGGATGTCCACGCGATGGTCGTCAACCCGGACGTGTCCGTGCGAGACCAGCTGGCGAGCCTGGCGCATGGTCAGGGCCCAACCCGCCCGGAGGGCCAGGCTGTCGATGCGGCACTCCAGCTGGCGGAGGAGATCCTCGCCGGTGACCCCGGTGCCCTTCGCGGCCCGGGCGAAGTACCGGCGGAACTGCCGTTCCCCCACCCCGTAGATCGCCCGCAGCTTCTGCTTCTCCAGGAGCCGGAGCTGGTACTCGGTCTCCCGGCGGCGGGCCCGGCCGTGCTCACCCGGCGGATATGGCCGCCGGTTCACCGAGCAATTCGGACGGCCGCAGACGGACACGCCGAGACGCCTGCAGATCCGGTGTCGAGGCCCGCCCTTGTTCACGACGGTACAGGGTACAGGGAGCGCTTCGAAGCGACCATGAACTGGGCCGGCGGCCCCACGGAGCGGAAGCGGGCGCATCCTCGAGAGGAGCGCTCCGCGGGACCGTCGGCCATCACCGGCGGCTGAGCCGCCGGCGAGACGAGGTGCCACAGCGGTCCTTGCGGGCCGCTCGCGGGCATGCGGCCACCTCGTACGCGCCTACTTCGGCCGCGGCGGGGGCGGGGCCTTTGTGCATCCCCCCAAAATCGATCGAAGACAGTAAGAGGCCTGCCCTATACTCGTGCCGCACGTCCGAACCATCCCCATGCGCACATACCGCTTCCTTCCGTTGGCCGTCGTGCTGGCCCTGGGCGCCGTGCTGGTGCCGGGCCCGGCTCTATCGCTGTCAGCACCGCGGACCCTCGCCGTGGCCGTGAGCCTCGGGGATCTGACCGGCCGGAGCGGCGTTGTGGATCCGCCGTTCCCCGTCGACTTCGTGGGGATCTCGTGGACCAGCGGCGGGGAGCCGAGCATGCGCCTTCGGGCGGACGACGGGACGTGGAAACCCTGGACGGTGGCCCACGAGGAGGAGATCCCCGCGAACGACGGGGCCACGTTCTCCCGTCTGGTCGAGGCGAGTGATGCGGACGCGTTCCAGGTTCGGGGACGGAACCGGGATGTCAGGGTCGCGGCCATCAACACCACCGACGGGCCCCGCTCCCCTGTGTGGTCCTGGGGTCAGGCGCAGGCCGCCCATATCGCGCAACCCCCGGTCATCAGCCGCGCCGCCTGGGGAGCCGACGAGTCCTATCGCTTCCGGGCCGACGGTACCGAGAAATCGCCGCCGGTGTTCTTCCCGACCCAGAAGCTGATCGTGCACCACACCGTGACGGCGAATGCGGATCCCGACCCCGCCGCCACCGTGCGGGCCATCTACCGGTACCACGCCATCGACCGAGGATGGGGCGACATCGGCTACAACTTTCTGGTCGACGCCAACGGCCAGATCTACAAGGGCCGGTACTCGGGGCCGCCCGGAACCACCACTGCCGACACGTCGACCGGCGAGGACGCAAGCGGCAACGGGGTCCGCGGCGCCCACACCGCCGGCTCCAACTCGGGCACGATGGGGATCGCGGTGCTGGGTACATACAGCTCGACCCCGGTGCCCGTTCCCGCTCGCTCGGCCCTCATCGAGCACCTGGCCTGGGAATCCGAGCGCCACGGCCTCGACCCCCTGGCCACCACGACCTTCGTCAATCCGTCGGACGGCTCCCGGAAGACCGTGGCCAACATCTCCGGCCACCGCGACTGGCGGGCCACACAATGCCCGGGAGGAGCCCTGTACGCGGACCTGCCGGCCATCCGCCAGGAGACCGCGGCCCGCATCGGTTCGGGCGGGACGCCACTGGTGGCCGATCATCGGGCGCCGAGGATCTCGAAGGTCAAGACGGCAAGCGTGCGGCGACTCTCGGCCGTGGTCCGGTGGTCGACGAGCGAGCCGGCGGACTCTCAGGTGCAGTACTGGACGCGCGGCAAGCCGCGCCGGGAGACAGACCTCCAGGCCCGCCTGGTCACCGCCCATCGCACGCGGCTCAAGCGGCTCAAGCCGGACACGACCTACGGGTTTCGGGTCCGCAGCGCGGACCAGGCGGGCAACCCCACATGGAGGAAAGGTCGCCCGTTCCAGACGGACGGGGGGTGACCCTCAGGCTAGACCCGGGAGTGCCGGACCCAGTCGTTACCGTCGCGGGTGTCCGCTCCGAACGTGGCGGCGATCGCTCCGACCACCGCGATCAGCCCGATGACCAGAAGGAGCTCCATTCGGTCCACCTCCCTGCGGGCCTGTAAGAACCATCAACTTCTACGGTCCTTACGATAGCACCGACGTGGTAAGGCGTCAATACAGGTTGAGCCCTTACAGGGAGAGATGGATCGCGAGGGCGCCTAGCGGCCGCGGACCGGGCGGGCTTGCTCCTCGGAAGTGGGCCCCACGGGGTCACCCCGCTGGTCGGTCACGCCCACACGGCGAGCGCCGTTCCGTTCCAGCAGGCGGCGAGCCTTGCGGACCTCGTCCTCGCGGTTCGTGTGGATCCCGACGGTGACACCCCGCTCCGACTCCAGGACGTCGCCCTCTCGATCGAATCGAGACTTGAGGAACCCTCCGACCACGAAGCCAGTCGTGGCCCCGGCGGCTGCGCCGATGCCCAGCCCGATCCACATGCGGGTCGATGACTCCAGCCCGAAGAATGGGATGAGGCCGACCAGAAGACCGAGCAGGGCTCCCACGACCAGCCCCACGGGAACCGCGACGACAAGACCCTTGGTCATGCTCTTCGTGAAGGGGCCGACGTTTCCCGCCCCCGCCACCAGGGACTCGACCTCGTCACGCATCTCAGATCGGAGCGCGTCTCTGCGGTCCTGGTCGGCGTCCACCGTGACCTGCAGTCCGGCCCGCCGAGCGGCCTCGGCCGCCTCCCGGGCCTGCTGCTCGGAGGGGAACGTGGCCTCGACGTTTCTCATGGCTCGTGGCATGCCCGCTATTTACCCAGGGATCCAAGGACCTACCCGACCGGCGCCCGGTACGGTGAGCGTCGCCAGATGAGCTCACCAGCAGCCACCCGTTCCGCGACCACCGGTCTGCTGGCCATCGCCCTGGCCGCCGCATTGTGGGCGGGTGCGGCCGTCCTGGCCCGGACCCTGTTCGACGACGGAGTGGAGCCGATCCTGGTGGCCGAAGCCCGGTCGATCGTCGCCGCTCTGGGCCTCCTGCTCATCGCCGCGGTGGCAGGCCGACGCCGCACGGACCGGAGTGCGGCGAACGGACCGGATCGCACGAGTGGGCGGATGCTCTCGGCCCAGCTCATCGCGCTCGGACTATCGATCGCGCTGGTGAACGCGGCCTACTACGTGGCCATCGAGCACCTGCCGGTGGCGGTGGCCATCGTCCTCCAGTACACGGCCCCGGCCATCGTGGTGGGCTGGGCCGCCCTGGTGGCCCGGAGACGTCCGGGCCGCGATGTGATCGTGGCCCTGGTGGCGGCATTGTCAGGCGTGGTGCTGGTCTCGGAGGTGTTCCTCGCGGGCAGCACGGGTTCGCTGGACACGTTCGGGGTGGCGATGGGACTGGCCTCGGCGGTGCTCTTCGCCACGTACACCCTGCTCGCCGAGCGCGTGACGGCCGTCTACGGGGCCGTCGGCGCGATGCGACGCGCGTTCCTCGTTGCCAGCGCCTTCTGGCTGGTGGTCCAGGTGCCCCAGGGGTGGCCGGAGGTGTTGGTTGCGCCGGACCACGTCTGGCGGGTTCTGGCCATCGGTGTGTTCGGAACCCTGGCTCCGTTCCTTCTCTACGTGTGGGGGATGAGCCGGGTGGCCGCCGAGCGGGCCTCGATCGCCGCGACGCTGGAACCCGTGCTGGCCGCCGCCGTTGCGTGGCTGTGGCTGGGGCAGGCCCTGGGTCCCGCGCAGATCGCCGGCGGGATGCTGGTCCTCGGTGCGGTGGCGTCACTGAACGCGGTGCCGCGCCGGCGCAGGGAGACGAAGCTCCCGGTGGGCTAGAGGTCCAGCAGAGGGATGCCCGCGGCGGGGTCGGGCACTCGGCGAAGAGGCGAGGGCGTCTCGCGCACGAATAGTTCCACCGTCGCTCCGACAACACCCTCGAAGAGGTGGCCGCCGACCGCGGAGCCATCCCGGCGAGAAAGCGTCGCGTGGAGGTGTACGCGGGGGCCTTCGTCGGTGATCGACAGGTTCCCCAGCAGGCTGAGGACTTCCGTCTCGTCCCCGACGGGGATGCGGTCGTATTCCTGACGCTCCAGGTTGTAGAAACCCACGATGGCCCGCTCGAACGCCCCGATCCCGGACAGCTCGGCGCCCTCGATGCGGTTGGCGGCGGCGAAGGAAGCGAGCTCGCCCATCACCTCCTCGCCGCGTTCGAAGCGGATCAGGAAGCCGCGAGTGGCGACGGCGTCGTGGAGCCGGTACTTCAGCCGACGCTCTCCCAGGCCGCGACCTTGGGATGGTCCTTGTCCACCGGTCCGACCTGGGCCGCACCACCGGGCGCCGTGTAGCCCGCGATGTCCTCGCTGAAGAACTCGGCGTTGATCGGAGTGAACTCCTTCCACTCCGCCGGAACGTCGTCCTCGGCGAAGATGGCGGTCACCGGGCAGACGGGCTCGCAGGCCGCGCAATCCACGCATTCGTCGGGCTGGATGTACAGCATCCGCCCGCCCTCGTAGATGCAGTCCACCGGGCACTCGTCCACGCAGGCCCTGTCCTTGACGTCGATGCACGGCTCGCAGATCGTGTAGGTCATCCCGGTCCTCTCCTAGGTGCTGGGCTGGAAGTTGGCCACCACCGGGTGGTCGCGGTCGATCGGTCCAACCTGGGCCGCGCCTCCCGGTGACACGTACCCGGCGATCTCCTCGGTGAAGAACTCCGCGTTCACCTGCGTGTACTGCTTCCACTCGGCGGGGACGTCGTCCTCGTAGAAGATGGCCGTCACAGGGCAGACGGGCTCGCACGCCGCGCAGTCCACGCATTCGTCGGGCTGGATGTACAGCATCCGCCCGCCCTCGTAGATGCAGTCCACCGGGCACTCGTCCACGCAGGCCCGGTCCTTGACGTCGATGCAGGTCTCGGCGATGACGTACGTCATGGCGTGGATTTTCCCCTTTTCTACCGTGCCAACCGTGGATATCCTACCGCGCCGCGCGGGCGTGGGGAACGGGGGGGTCAGTGCTCCACGGCGGGATCGGGGGCCACCGCCATGATCGTCCCCAGCAGGGAGGATGCCGCCTCCCGGGCGGCCACGGGATACACCACCACCTCGTCGGCGACGGCGCTGTAGGCCGCCAGCCGTTCCTTGGCCTCCTGGGCCGTGCCCAGCACGCACAAGGTCTGGAGGAGCTCGTCGGGGACCAGGCCGGGATCGCCGGCCTCCCAGGCCTTCGTCGCTGCCGCAGCCTCCGCGCCCAGCCCCATCACCTCGCACTGGCGTCGGTACCGCGGCATCGCGGCGTACTGGGCGGCCGCGGCCCGCAGAGCCTCGACGGCCGGCGGTCCGGGCGGGTTCAGGCAGGCCCGGACGTACACGGCCACCGACACCGCGGCGGGATCGCGGCCGGCGCGACGTGCCCCCGCGGCAACCTGATCGCGGGCCTCGGCCACCCGCTGGGGGGTGCACCAGTTGAGGAGCACGCCATCGGCGACCTCGCCGGCCAGCTCGGTCATCCGAGGGCCCAGGGCGGCGAGGTAGATCGACACGCCAGATCCCGGAAGGTCGACCGGGTCGGCGCCGGGGGGAGCATCGCCGGCCAGCAGATGGCGAAGGGTTTCGATGCGCCTCCGAGTGTCGTCGATCGTTCCGCTCGACCCGATGCCGAGCACGAACCGGCCACCGGTCAGCTCGTGCAGCGTGGCGGCGGCCATCGCCGTGACCCGCGCTTCGCGACGATCGAGCCGAACAACGCCGGTCCCCAGCCGGATGTCCGTGGTGACCGCCGAGAGCCCGGCCAGCGTGGCGAACGCGTCGCGGGCCCCGATCTCGGGGGTGAACACGGTCTCGTAGCCGGCGCGTTCCGACGCCCGGGCCAGCTGGACCACGTCGGGCCAGGGCAGGACTTCGCGCTCCATCCCCCCCTCGACGAGACGGGCGGTACCGTAGCCGTTCAGCGCGACCGCGAATCGGTTGTCGCCGGACATTTCCGTGTGCCATCGTCGCACACCGATGCGGCAGGTCCGATTCCGCGCTCGCGATGGCATCACGTTGGAGGGCGAAGTCCGCGAGGCCGATCCGCCCGTTCGTGGAACCGCCGTGCTCTGTCATCCGCATCCCAAGTACGGCGGCAGCAAGGACCATCCCGTCTTGTGGGCGGTGCGGAACGAGCTGGCCGGGAAACGCCATCTCACGGTGCTGTCGTTCAACTTCCGGGGCGTGCTGGGATCGGAGGGGCGGTACTCCGGGTGGCGCGGCGGTCTGGCCGACACCGCCGCCGCCGTGGACGCGGTGCGGAACGAGGCCGAAGGCCCGACCGTGATGGTGGGATGGTCGTTCGGGGCCACGATGTCGCTGCGGCATGCGCTGGTCGACGAGCGGATCGCTGCGCTGGTCCTCATCGCCATCCCGCTGGGAGACACCGCTCGCGGCGGGGCCCGGCTGCCCACGCTCGGAGAGCTGGAACGTCTCACCGCACCAGTGCTGCTGGTGGCCGGTGACGCCGACGGCATCTGTCCGGTGGGCAACCTCCGCAACCTGGCCCGCTGGGTGCCCCACGGCGAAGTGAAGATCGTTCCGGGAACCGATCACTTCTTCGGACGGCGAGAGCGGGAGGTGGCAGCGGCCGCGGGGGCCTTCTTCGAGGAGGTGCTCAGTACCGCGGAGCGCCGCGGCCCCAGCGGCCCATCCTCCGCCTGACCATCCAATACCCGGCCGCGGCGACCAGCGCGACGAACAGGAACAGACCGATGGCCACGCCGGCCGCGATCTCTAGGACCTCCCACAGCGTTCCGCTGATGGCCGCCGC
>DASZKM010000187.1:0-5820 GCA_035947055.1 Actinomycetota bacterium | reverse complement strand
GGCAGCCGGCGTCGTCGCGACCTACGCCCAGGTCCTGCCCGAACCGAGCTCGACGACCCCGATGGTCGGCGCTTCGGGCGCGATCGCCGGGGCGCTGGGCGCGTACCTCGTGATGTTCCCGCACGCGCGGGTGCTGACGCTCGTGCCGATCTTCTTCTTGCTGCAGCTGACGGAGCTGCCCGCGATGCTCGTGCTCGGGTTCTGGTTCGTGCTGCAGGCGTTCCAGGGCGTGGGCGCGCTGGCCGGGGACACCGGTGGCGTGGCGTGGTGGGCGCACATCGGAGGGTTCGCGTTCGGGGCCGTCGTGGCACTGGTGTTCTACCGATCGCAGCAGCAGTCGCGCTACCGGCCGGGCTGGGACGGCTGACCGAGCTCCCGGTGCATGGCCACGGCGCCCTCCCGGCAATCCGCCATCCCCTCCGATGCCGTCCATGCCGGGACGGATGCTCGGTCGGCGCGTTCGAATCCCAACCGGATGAAGAACCCCTCGGCGGTTTCGGTCAGCAGCCAGCAGCGCCGGGCACCGCGCCGGCGGGCATCGCTCACCGCCGCGGCGACCAGCAGCGTTCCAAGACCGATTCCACGCCGATCTTGCCGAACCGCGACGGCGCGCAGCAGCGCGTCGGGGCCCCGGACCACGGCCGTTGCCGTCGCTTCCACCCGGTCATCCGCGGCCACCACGGTGTCGTCCGGCCGAAGGCCGCGGTCCCCTGCAGCTAACGCGCTCACCTCCTCCATGTCCTCCGCTGTGGCCGACCGGATGGGCGGGAAGGCCGGACGATCCAGGAGTGCAGCCAGGTCCTCGGCCACCGCGACGGGAACGGCATCGTGATCGAGCAGGTCGGCGGGCCCGTGGGCACCGGACAGGACCAGAGCCGCGTCGAGGCCGGCGTCGGCCGCTCCGGCCACGTCGGTGTCCATCCGGTCACCGATCACCAGGGGACGACGTGAGCCGACTCGCTCCACGGCCGCGTCGAACAAGGGCCGGTGTGGCTTGCCCACCACGGTGGCCCGCGCTCCGGTAGCGGTCTCCACCGCGGCCAGCAGCGCTCCGGTTCCCGGCCACAGCTCGCCGCCGGGCGCGGGGTAGGACGCGTCGGCGTTGGTGGCCACCAGTCGCGCTCCGCGGCGGACCAGGATCGTGGCCCGGCGGAGCTTGTCGAAGTCGACGCTGCGGTCCCACCCGACCACCACGAAGTCGGCGGCGCCGGGCTCGCCCTCCAGGACGTCGACCCCCGCGTCGGCCAGCGCCACCCGAACGCCTCCCTCGCCGATGACGAACGCCGAGCGAGGATGTCCGTCCCCGGCTGCCAGGAGCCGGGCGGTGACCATCCCCGACGTGACGAGGTCGGCTCCCTCGGGGATCCCGAACCCGCCCAGCCGGTCCATGACCTCCTCGGGCGTGGGCGCGGAGTTGTTGGTCATGAACACGACCCGGCGGCCCGAGGCCAGCAGTGTCGCCACGGCGTCCACCGCGCCCGGGATGGGCTGGTCGGCCAGATACACGACGCCGTCGAGGTCGAGGAGGAAGGCGTCGTATCGATCGATGAGCCGGGGGCGTTCCGCCACCGGGCTCAGGCCGTGAGCCGTGCCAGGGCCTGCCGGTACTCCTCGAGCGGTTCCATGGCCACGGCCAGCTTCAGGTGGGCCACGGCCCGGGTTCGGTCACCGGTCTTCGCGCAGGCCAGCCCCAGCCCGAAGTGCGCGTAGTGGTTGACGGGGTCGATGTCCACCGCCTTGGCGAACTCGGTGGCCGCCCGGCTCCACCGTCCGGTCATGTACAGCGCTCGGGCCAGCGCTTCGCGGATCGATCCCTTCTCGGGGTCCGCCGCTGCCGCTCGCTCCAGCACGACGACCGCCTGATGCGGGTGGCCGTTGGCCAGGAAGGCCTGGCCCCGCTCATAGAGGTTGTAGACGTTCTCGGTCATCGGGTCGCGGCGTCCTCCACCGTGGTCTATACAGAGCGCCGTGGTGGCCGTGGCCCCTTTCGATGGGCTGGTGTACGACCCCGCCCGCGTCGGTGACCTGGCCGCCGTCACCTCGCCGCCCTACGACGTGGTGCTTCCTCACGAACAGGACCGGCTTCATCGGGCCAGCCCCTACAACATCGCCCTCGTCGATCTGGGCGCGGAAGTGGCCGGCGCTCCCGAACAGAAGTATACGCGGGCGGCCGAGTTGCTCCGCCGGTGGCGCGAGGAAGCAGTGCTGTCGACGACCGGCCGGCCATCCGTGTACCCCTACGAGATGCGGTTCGCCTATCGGGGCCGCGAACATGCCGTCCGGGGCGTCATCCTCGAGGTGGCCCTGGAGCCGTGGGGCGGGAACGTGCTGCCGCACGAAGAGACGATGGCCTCCCCGGTCGAGGACCGGCTCCGTCTTCTCAAGGCGACGACCACCGATCTCTCGCCGATCTATGCGGTGGCCGGAGGACCGTCGCCACCGCAAGCGGAGCTGATCGAACGAGCGGCGGCCCGGCCCGCGGATCGAGAGCTGCTCGACGAGGAGGGAACCAGACATCGGCTGTGGATCGAGCCCATGCCCGGCGACCTCCCGGGCTGGTACCGGGACCAGACGCTGCTCATCGCCGACGGACACCACCGCTACCAGACGGCTCTGGCATACCGGGAGGAGATGCGCGCGGCGAAAGGGGCGGGCCCGTGGGACGCGGTGATGATGCTCGTGGTCGACGCGGCAACCGAACACCCGCCCGTCCTTCCCATCCACCGTCTGGTCCACGCCGATTCCCTGCCCGAGCTCGACGGGGAGCGGGTTCGAGGCCTGGAGGAGGTCCTGGCCCGGTTGGTGGACGACGATCTCCAGTTCGGGGCGGCCGTTCGCGACGAGGGAGGGTTGATCCATCTCGTGGGCCGGCTGCAGGGCGAGCTGCCGACGGTCTCAGCCCTCCACAACACCCTCTTGGACCGGATGTCGGTGCGAGACCTCCGATTCGTCCACGACGCCGCGCTGGCGGAGGGGGCGGTACGCAGCGGCCAGGCCGACCTGGCCCTGTTCCTCCCGCCCGCCCGGGTCGAGCACGTCCGGGCCGTGGTGGCATCGGGCGGGCGCCTTCCCCAGAAATCGACGTACTTCTGGCCCAAGCCTCGGACGGGGATGGTGCTTCGGCCCCTGGACCCCCGCAGGGACTGACCCCGCACGTGGCGCAGCCCCTCAGGGGTGGGCCGATCGCCCGAGCGGGCCTCCCACGTGCGGTGTTATCCTCACAGGGAGGCTGTCGGGCCTCTCTGAGCCCGTTAGAAAGACATGGACAAGCCCATACGCAGCTCACGATTCGGTCGCCGAGCCACCCTCGGCATCGTCGCCGCGCTCGCCGTCCTGGCCAGCTTCCCGGCCTCGGCCGCCCCGGCCCCGGACAAGGGAAAGAAGAACAAGCCGGTATCTGACTTCTTCCCGTTCGAGTACGGCATCGATGTCTCTGCCTGGTACTGGGAGCGGCAGGTCGACCAAGAGGTCACCACGCCTCCCGGCGTTCCCGTCCCGGTTCCCGTTTCGCAGCGAGTGCGTGGCCCCAATCCCTACACCGCGTCGACGCTTCCCGTAGGGGTGTACCAAGGCGCGCACGAGCGCATGGCCGCGGTCCGGTTCGATCTCACCGAGCGAGGCGTGACTCCCGGCTCCGAGATCAGGAAGGCGATCCTGTTCATCGAGGAGAGCCCGCAAACCGAGCGGGAACCACCTCCCGTGCGGCCAGAGACGGCGAAGATCGAGGCGTGCCTGCTGACCGATCTGCTCTCACCCGGAGAGAACGAGCAGTTCAAGGACCGGCCGGGGTACTCGGAAGACGAAGCCGACTGTGTGGAAGGCAAGCGTGCGGTAGCAGCCGGGGCCGCCCCGTTGTGGACGTTCGATCTCACCAAGATCGCTGAGGTTTGGGGCAAGGACCCCTTCGCGAATAACGGGGTCATGCTGCTCGGCGTGCTCCAGAACACCGGGGAGACGTGGCAGGTCAACCTGAAGCTTCCCACCAAGGAGAGCACGGCCACCGCAGAGAACGACTACGAGCTGACCAAGAACCGGGCCCGCCTGCAGCTGGAGTTCATCCCCGGCGACGAGCCCCTCGTGCCCCCGGTCAAGCCCCCGGCGGCGCCCAGCGGCGACACGGCGACCGGGTCCTCCTCGGCAGGGAGTAGCCCCTCTGTGGGAACCGTCACGCCGTCGACGGACCTGACCGGTGCGTCGGGCGGGGGCTCGTTCCCGTCGGCTACTGGGACCGACGTCGCGGCGGCACCCCCCGCGTTGCCCACCACGCCTCAGGCGATCAGCCAACCGCAGCCCACCGGGCCCAGGCTCCCGGGCTACGTATGGCTGCTGATCCCGGCCGGACTGTTGGCGTTGGCCGCGGTCCGCTCCGTCGTGCTGGAGCCGGTCGGTGGCACACGGGCCGACGGCGTCATCGCGGCGATCCGCCGGCGCAACGCCGAGCGCCGGGGAGGCGCGCTGCAGCGTCGCACCGGATTGCTTTCGCGCTCTGTGGGAACGGTCCGCCGAGGGGCGGCGGGAACGAGGACGATGTTCGCCAAGCTCGCGAGAACCGTTGGGAGGAAACGATGAGGCGCTACGGGATCGCTCTGGCTGCGTTCGCCCTTCTGGCCGCGGGGTGCGGCCAGTACTCCGGAGTACACGACCGAGCGGTCAGCCAAGGGCAGATCTCCGCGGGACAGACCGGGATCACCTCGCCCACCGGCACCACCGGAACCACGGGGACCGGAACCGGCACGGGGATCACCGGCGGGGGCACCGGAACCACCGGGACGACCGCCACGGGAACCGGCACCACCGCGACCGGCACCACCGGCACCACCGGCACCGACGCAACCGGCGGAACGAGCGCGGCGCCAGCCGCAACGGGGCCCGGCACGACGACCGGGGTGACCCCCACGAGCATCAAGATCGGCATCCACGCCCCGCTGACCGGCGCGGCCCCGCTGAAGGCGGAGTCCTTCAACCACGGCAAGGACCTCTACTGGCTGAAGGGAAACAACGGGAAGCCCGTGGAGATCTACGGCCGGAAGGTCGAAGTGGTCTTCCAGGATGACCAGTACAACCCGTCCCACGCCCGTTCGGTGTGCGCCCAGATGGCCGAGCAACAGCAGGCTTTCCTGCTGATCGGCGGGGGCGGAACCGACCAGATCCAGTCGTGCGCCGTGTACGCGGCCAGCAAGGGGATTCCGTACCTCTCGGCCGGCGTCACCGAGACGGGGCTGACCAAGCTGCCCAACTACTTCGCGGTCTCGATGTCGTACGCCGACCAGGTTCCCCTGCTGGTCAAGTACATGAAGGCCAACGCGAGCAGCTTGGCATGGAACGGTGACCCGGCCCGGGTGGCCGCGGTGATCACCAACAGTCCCAACTTCGACGACGCGGCCTCGGCGTTCGGGCAGTCGCTCCCGGGGGCCACCATCATCCGCCCCGAGAAGAACGAGCGGGGCCAGAGCATGGCCGCACGTCTGTGCACCGGGACGCTCAAGAACTTCGACGTGGTGTTCCCCCTGACCGCACCGACGTACTTCCTGGAGATGGCCGGTTCCTCCAAGTGCAACCCCCAGTACATGGGCGTGGGGGTGAGCATGGGGCTGAACCAGGTCGCCAGCGTCGGTTGCCAGACCGGCGGCGTGGCCAACGCCCGGTTCTTCTCCCCGGCTCCCGCGTACATCGACGCGGCGAAGTACGACCCGGCCTTCAAGGCAGCCGGCGGCCTCGACGACATCGAGTTCCTGCTGTGGGGGATCTCGAAGACCCTCCATCAGCTGTTCCTCAAGGCCGGCCAGAACCTGACCAGGGAGGGATTCATCGCCTCCACGC
>DASZKM010000186.1:0-1643 GCA_035947055.1 Actinomycetota bacterium | reverse complement strand
TTCAGCGGACCGGCAAGTGCCGTCATCCCCGGCGTAGGGGTCATCAGCAAGAAGAACATGGAATGGAAGTGGAACAACGAGAAGACCGTCGGCAGCGACATCGAGTTCTTCGAGCGAAAGCAGGCCGACGGAAGCGTCCGGCGGTACGCGGTGGCCGGCGACATCGGTCACGGGTTCGATATCTACGACATCACCAACCCCGATATGCCCACCCTGGCCGGCGTCTACGTCAGTCCCGGGCTCCAGTGGCAGGGGGACGTTCAGGTGAACCCCCGGCGGAACATCGTGTCCTTCGCCACGGACAACCTGGGTGCTTCGCTGGCCCACGGTGGCGGGATCGGGATCGAGCTGGTGGACATCACCAACATCGCCAGCCCACAGCGGCTCGGTGTCGTCAGCAACGTGGGAGGGGCGCACAACTCCACGATCATCAACGACCAGTACATCTACACCGCGCTCCCCACGCACATCATCGACTACTCCGATCCGCGGAACCCGAAAAACCTCGGACAGGTCCCCTTCATCTGCGGGCATGACCTCACCGTGGATCCCAACCGTCCCGACCGGCTGTACTCGGCCTGCTCGAGCGGGAACAAGTGGCAGATCGTCGACATCTCCGACCCAGCTACCCCCAAGCTGATCGCCGACGTCAAGGACACGCAGATCTCCATCGCCCACCAGGCCGACCCGGCCCCCGACTCCTCGTTCGTCATCGTCAGCGACGAGCGGGGCGGCGGCATCAGCCACCACCGGTGCCCGGGCGGCGGCGGCCACGTGTACGACATCAGCGGCAAGTACGTCGCCGGGGCCAGCGAGACCACTCCCAAGAAGATGGGCGTGTACTTCGCTCCGTTCACGGGCACGAGCTCGGGTGGGTCGTCCGGGCAGTGGGCGAACTGCACCATGCACAACTTCACGTTCCAGGCGGAGCGATTCGCGTTCTCGGTGGGGTGGTACTCCGCCGGGTCGTTCGTCGCCGATCTCCAGGAAGCCACCAAGACCAGCGGCGGGCTATACCAGGAGTACGCGGGTCCTGACGCCTCCGTCCCCGGAAAGACCACGTGGGGGAACACGCTGGGCAACATCCTGCTCGAGGGCGACGAGGTGTGGTCCACGAAGTGGACCCGGTTCGACGATCCGCTCTACGACCGGTACCTGTTCACGAACGGTCTGACCCGGGGTGTTGACACCCTCAAGTACACGGGCCCCCTGCCCTTGAAGGTGGCCCGGCTCACGGTCGACGGACAGGCCCCGGGCGGCGTGGTCAGCGGCGTGCTGGATCGCTACGCGGTGTGGACCTACGAAGGCTGGGTGAACAAGCCGCTGGCAGGGAAGACGCTTCAGATCACGGCCGGCGGGACAACGGTCGAGGCGACCACCGGGGCCGACGGTTCGTTCTCAGCCGCCACGGGCCTGTTGCCCGGCACCTACGAGGTGACGGTCACCTGGCCCGGCGATCAGGACTACCAGCCGGCAACCGTCACCCGGCAGATCACGGCTTCCTAGCACGCGCACGAGAAGCACTTCAGGGGCGGTGCTCTTCCAGTTCGGCGCCGTTCCGGCGTACTCGATTCTCAGCAATGCACTCGCGGCGCCGGTCGTCGGCGTGTCCTTCAGCCTGGCGCTCGTCACGGCGTTGCTCG
>DASZKM010000185.1:0-20675 GCA_035947055.1 Actinomycetota bacterium | reverse complement strand
CGCGTTCCCCGATCAGTCCTTCCGTCTCGGGGCTGCGCGGGAGGTGCACGGTGACGAAGTCGGCCTGCACCAAGAGAGCTCCGAGGTCCGGCATGAGCTCGATCCCCAGGGCCCGGGCACGCTCCCTCGATACGTAGGGGTCGTAGGCGATGAGCCGCATCCCGAAGGCCAGGGCCCGCTGAGCGACCATCGTGCCGACCCTGCCCAGCCCCACGATCCCCAGCGTCTTCCCGTGCAGCTCGACGCCCTGGAACCGCTCGCGGTTCCACTCCCCCGCTCGGAGCGCGGCGTCGGCCTGGGGCACGTTGCGGGCCAGGGCCAGGACGAGGGTCATGGTGTGCTCCGCCGCGGACAGGATGTTCGACTGCGGCGCGTTGACCACCATCACGCCACGGCGGGTGGCCGCGTCGACGTCGACGTTGTCGAGGCCGATCCCGGCCCGGGCGATCACCCGGAGGTTCTGGCCGGCCTCGATCACCTCGGCGTCCACGCCGGTCTGCGACCGGACCACGAGGGCCTCGTACGGCTCGATGGCCTGGGCCAGTCCCGCCTTGGCCAGCTCCGTTCGGAGGTCGACCTCGAAGTCCTGCCGCAAGACCTCCAGGCCCCGCTCGGCCAGCGGTTCGGTGACCAGCACCTTCATGCGTTCGAGTATAGGTCTGGGCTTGCCTCCGACCTCCTGGAAGGAGTCAGATATCCACAGTCGACGAGAGGAGGACGGGCATGCCGGTGTACATCACGCTCATCAAGTGGACGGACCAGGGCCGGGAGAAGGTCCTGAGCCTTCCCGACCGGGTCCAGGAGGTGGAGAAGCGGCTCACCGATCACGGCGCCACCACGATCGGGAACTGGGTGACGATGGGCCAATACGATCAGATCGCGGTCAACGAGGCGCCGGACGACGAGACCGCCGCCAAGCTGGCCCTGATGATCGCGGGCCGCGGGAACGCGACCACCGAGACCCTGCGGGCGTTCTCCATGGACGAAGTGCGGGGGATGCTGCAGAGCTAGACCGCAGCGCTACTCGGAGCGGGCGAAGACCTCCTCGGCGGCTGCCACCGCCGCGCCGCGCTTCACGGGGTAGCCCATCTTCTCCAGGGTGAGCTCCAGGGCGGCCAGGCACCGCACGATGTCGAAGCGGTCGTAGTTGCCCAGGTGCCCGATGCGGAACACCTTGCCCTTCAGCGGGCCCTGCCCCGGGGCCAGGATGATGCCGTGCTCCCGGCGGACGTTGGCCACGAGCTCGTTCCCGTCGATCCCTTCGGGGGCCCGGATGGCGGTCACCGCCCACGCCCGCTCGGGATGGTCGCCGTCGAGGTCCAGCCCCAGGGCCCGGACCCCCTCCTTGGTCGCTTCGGCCAGGACCCTGTGCCGTTCCAGCACCGCCTCGGGACCCTCCTCGAAGTACAGCCGAAGGGCCTCCCGCAAACCGAGCATCAGGCTGATGGCCGGGGTCCAGGGGTGCTCGGGGTCCGGAAGGTCGTAGGACTTCTGGTACGCAGCCCAGTCGAAGTAGAACCGCGGGTTGGTTGCCTCTCGCGTGGCCGCCCACGCCGCCTCCGAGACCGAGACGAACGCCAGTCCCGGCGTCGCCGACAGCGCCTTCTGCGATCCACCGACCGCGACGTCCACGCCCCACGCGTCTCCGTCATACGGAACCGCGCCCAGCGACGAGATCACATCCACCACGAACAACCCGCCGGCCTCCCGGGTCGCCTTCGCCATCCCCTCGATGTCGTGGATCACGCCGGTCGACGTCTCGCTGTGCTGGGCCAGGACCCCTTTCGCGGGAGCGTCGGCTAGCGCCGCCGCGACGTCCTCGGGCGGGACGGCCCGGCCCCAGTCGTACTCCAATCGCTGCACGTCGAGATGGAAGGCCTCGGCGATCCGCGCGAAGCGATCGCCGAAGTACCCCGCCACGGGAACGATCACCCGGTCGCCGGGTGAGAACAGGTTGGCCACCGCCGACTCCAGCCCGCCCGTCCCCGAGGCGCTGAACACCAGGACATCCGACTTCGTCTTCAGCAAGCGCTGCAGGCCTTCGGTGACATCGCGGAGGAGCCGGCCGTAGCCCGGGCCTCGGTGATAGACGAGCGGGCTTCCCTGAGCGAGCAGGACGGAAGGCGGAACGGGCGTGGGCCCGGGGGTCATCAGGATCTCTGGTCGTTCCATCGCTCCTCCCCGTCGAGCGTAGCACGGGCGTTTTGACGCTCCACCCGCGAAGCACGAAGCCCCCGGCCACCACCGGGGGCTCCGTTACGATCGTCGATCGTTACGCGGCCTTGCTGCGAACCGCCGGCTTCCAGATCTTCCCGGTGATTGGCTCGAAGGCCTTGGCCAGGTCCAGCGCATACGTGCGCTGCGTCTTGACGAGCCGCTCGATGAAGTCCCAGTAGGTTTTCACGAGCTCCTCGGGCCGCGGGAAGCTCCGCAGCGCGGTGGCGCCGGGTAGCTCCTCGGGAAGGACGTCCCCGATCTTCTGGCTCACGGTGGACGCGACGTTCACTGCGGTGCCGTTCACCTGGCGGACCCCATCGAGGACCCGGTCGGCGAACCTGTTGACGCTCTGCGTGTAGGCCATGACGCCTCCTTCGGATTCGGGGGTCGGATCCTCCTCTGAACCCAACCTCGGCGCTCAGTTTACCAAGCAGCAGGATGGGATGTCAAACGCAGCGCCTCTAAGGAAGCTGTATCACGCAGCCGGGCCGGCGAACCCCCGGTACACGCGGAGCATGGTCTCCTTCTGGTCCTCGCTCAGACGGGGATCCAGCCGGATGGCCTGCTCCACACCCGCCTCCTTCCGCTCCTCGTCGTCCTCGTCGAGGAACCCAGCTCGGGCATAGAGCGTCTCGGCCGACACTTGGAGGGCCTCGGCCACATGTTTCAGCACCTTGGCCGAGGGCTTGTAGATCCCCCGCTCCACCTGGCTCAGGTACGCGTTCGATACCTTGGCGGTCTGCGCCAGCTGACGGAGGGAGAGCTTGGCCAGACGCCGCTGCGCGCGGATGAACTCCCCGATCGTGTTCTTGGGGGCGTTGGTCTTGGCCACAGGACCGAGGATAGCACCTGTGCTTGGGATACCAAGCAGCCCACAGGCTGCGGGTTCAGATCAGCTTGCCGAGCTCCTCGAACAGCCGGTCCACGTCGGCTTCGGTGGTGAAGAAGTGCGGGGACACCCGGATGCCGTCGCCCCGGGCGTCGACACACACGTCCCGCTCGTACAAGGCTGCCGCGATCTTGCCCGCGTTGTCACCTACGCCGACGTTGACCACGCCCCCGCGGCGGTCCCTGTCGCGGGGGGTGCGGACCGGCAACCCGGCGCCGTCGGCCCGGGAGATGACGTGGTCGGTCAGCTCCCGCTGCCGGTGGCGGATCCGCTCGGGGGTGACCTCCGAGATGATCTCCAGTCCGCCCTGGGCGATGAACGGGATGGGCGCGGGATGGGTCCCCTGCTCCAGCCGCCGCGCGGTGGGATGGAACTCCAGCTCGGTGGTCCGGAACGCGAACGGCTCCCGCTGGCTCCACCAGCCCGCCACGGTCGGCTCCAGCGAAGGGATCAGATCCTCGCGCGCATACACGAACGCGAGCCCCGGCCCGCCACACAGCCATTTCAGGACGCCCGTGGTGTAGAAGTCGCATCCCAGCTCGTGGAGGTCGACGGGAACGATCCCCGCGCCGTGGAAGTCGTCCACGACCGACCATGCCCCGGCCTCACGAGCTAACCGGCACACCTCGGCGGCGTCGATCAGCGCGCTGGACCGGTACAGCACGCGGTTGATGGACACCGCGGCGGTCCGCTCGTCGATGGCCTCGGCGAAGGCCTCCACCGGCACCGTCAGACCGTCCGGGCTGGGCAGGAACACCACCTCGGCGCCGCGGCGCTGCTGGGCCAGCCAGACGTGCCCGGCCGTGGGGAAGTCCAGCTCGGTGACGATCACCCGGTTGCGCTCGGGCGAGAAGTCCATGCACGACGCGATCGTGGACAGGGCCAGCGAGACGTTGGTGGTGATGGCCAGCTCGGCGGGGTCGGCGCCCACCAGCCGGGCGAACAGCTCCTTCACATGGCGGATCCGAGGAAAGATGCGCTCGAACCACACCGGCTCGGGAGCGCCCATCTCCTCCCAGGCGTCGACGTATTCCTGGAGGTAGCGCTTGGACCGGCCCGAGACCGGGCCCAGCGACGCGCTGATCAGGTACGCCTTGCGCTGGACCACCGCGAACTCGTCGCGGTAGGACTCCAGGGAACGGGTCACAGGTAGCTCCTCAACTCCCACAGCTCAGGGAAGAACCGCTTCTCCAGCGTGGTCCGCAGGTACGGAGACCCGCTCGAACCTCCGGTCCCCCGCTTGGTCCCGATCTGCCGCTCGACCATCAGGATGTGGCGCTGCCGCCACAGCGAGAACAGCTCGTCATGCACCAGGAGGTCCTCCGACAGGAACCACAGTTCGGCGAACGCCTCCCGGTCGCGGGCCATCTTCAGCAGGCTGCTCCGGCGGGCCTCCTCATCGCCGGCCGGCATGGGCAGGCCGTTCGTCTCGAGCAAGATGCAGAACGCGTCCCACAGCGTGGGCTCCTTCAGTCGGCGCTCGATCCGTTCGCGCTCCTCGGGGGTCTCCGCCGACTTCGCGAACCCGGGCTCCTTGAGGCCTCCCAAGAACTCGATCTCCCGGAACTGCACCGACTGGAACCCGCTGGCCGGCTCGAGGTTGGAGCGGAACTGGAGGAAGTCCTGGGGGGACATGGTCTCGATGACCTCGATCTGCTCGATCAGCAGCCGTTCGATGGCGTGGACCCTGGACAGCAGGTGCCGGGCCTGGTGGACGTCGCCGGCGAACATCCGGTCGCGGATCGACTCCAGCTCGAAGACCAGCTCCTTGAACCACAGCTCGAAGGCCTGGTGGAGCACGATGAATAGGGTCTCGTCGTGGGCCGGGGGGCTGGACCGGGGGGTCTGGAGCCCCAGGAGCTCGGGGATCCGCAGGTAAGAGCCGTACGAGAGGTGCCGATCCTCGTCGGCGACCTGCCCCATCCTCCGGGTGGAGCGAGGAACTTCGGCCATCGCCGGAATCTTACGCCCGAGCCCTATTCAGCCTGGCCCTTGTGCAGATGCACAAAGGGGTGGCCTTCCCAGGCGCAGAAGTCCTCACCCAGACAGATCGCCCCGGCCCGGCGGTGAGCCGGTTGGGCTGGCTGAGAGCCGAGAGAGGAGTCCGCATGCGCAAGGTCGCTCTGGTATCCGCCCTGTTCCTGACGATGTCGGTCGGGTTCGCCAACCCCGGACAGGCATCGTTCCTGGTGCAGATGGACCTCGGTCCGGGCGCGTTCATGTCCGACAACGTGACCTATATCGGCACCATCCCCATCGATTCGCCCGGCGTGGCCGCGGCGGTGCGCACCGTGGGCAACCAGCGCCGCCTGTACGTCAGCGGAGCGAAGGGTCTGACCATCTGGGACGTGACCAACCCGGCGCTCCCCACCCCGCTCGGCCACTACACGCTGCCCCATTTCCAGAACGAGAACATGGGGGTCAGCGCGGACGGCAGCAAGGCGATCATCTCCACGGACACGTTCGGCGTGGACCGCAACGGGTCGACGTCCAACGGGGTCCACATCCTCGACACCAGCAATCCGGCGAACATCCGGCGGCTGGGGTTCGTGGCATCCGGCAACCACACGTCGATGTGCCCCGACCCGGCCTGCAACTACATCTACGGCAGCAGCGGCGTGATCATCGACGCGACCAACCCGGCGGCTCCCAAGCTCACCGGGAGGCGTTGGGGCAACGGGGGGCACGCGCTGAACCGCGACCCGTCGGGCCTGGTGATCAGCGACTCCAACCCGCGGCTGGTCCTGGATGTCAGCGACCCGGCGGCCCCCAGGGTCCTGTCCAGCGGCAAGCCCACCGTCAAGACGCCGGATGGGCTGCTTCAGCACAACAACGTGCGGACTCGCGCCCTGGAGTGGGTCCCCCGTGACCCGCTGGCCCCCGACTACAACGACCCCACGCTCCGGCCCGGCGAGCTGATGATCGGCAACTCCGAGAGCAACGTCCGGCCCAACTGCGGCGGGAACGCGGGCGGCCTGTCGTCGTGGAGCATGATCAACTTCGACAAGGGCGAGCCCATCAAGCAGCTCCAGGTGTTTCGCCCGGTGAACGGAAACTGGGTGGACGGCAACCCCGCCGTGAACGCTTTGGGATGCTCGGGCCACTGGTTCACGGTCCGGGACATCAGCCCCACAACGTCGCTGATCGCGGCGTCGTGGTACGAGCACGGCATCCGCTTCATCGAGGTGGACGCTGCAACAGGCACCTTCAAGCAGGTCGGGTTCTTCAACCCGGTCGTCACCGAGGCCGGCGCGGCCCACTGGATCGACGACCGGTACGTGTACTCGATCGACTACGCGCGGGGGATCGACATCGTGCGATTCGACCCGGCAGCGGAGACGCCCTCCGAGGGCGAGATCCAGGCCTCGTGGCTGGCCAACCTCGGTGCGGTCGGCGAGCAGGCCTCGCTCGAGCGATACGCCTGCCGGACCAGCGCCGCGGACGGAACCTAGACACTCGATCCTCTCTGAAGGGGGTCGCCGAGAGGCGGCCCCCTTCTCTTTTGCCAAACCTTGCTCCATCCTCTGCGGCTTCCTATGCTCCGCCCGAGCGTCCGGAAGGAGAGCGAGATGGCGCAGCAGGAGCCGAGCGGCGGCGGGTACGGGGGCGGCTACAAGCGGAACTGGGTCAAGTACCTGGTGATCTACCTGGTGGTGGCGGGCGCGGCGTACGCGGGCATCTGGTACTTCTTCATGAGGAACGGTGGGGGCGGGGGCGGAGGCTACGGCGGGTAGCTGACGGATCCGATCAGCGCCGGCTCAGCCGAACGCGCGGAGCCCGGTGAGCGCCTCCCCCAGGATCAGCGTGTGGATCTCGCTGGTCCCTTCGTACGTCAGCACCGACTCCAGGTTGTTCATGTGCCGGATGATCGGGTACTCCAGCGTGATCCCGTTCGCCCCGAGGATCGTCCGGGCCTCCCGGGCGATGGCCAGCGCCTCGCGGACATTGTTGAGCTTCCCGATACTCACGTGCTGTGGCGTGGCGCGGCCTTCCTCTTTCATGCGGCCGATGTGCAGGGCTAAGAGCTGGCCCTTGGCCAGCTCGACCGCCATGTTGGCCAGCTTCTCCTGGGTCAGCTGGTAGGCGCCGATCGGCTTGCCGAACTGCTCACGCGTCTTCGAGTACTCAAGAGCGGTCTCGAAGCAGGACCGGGCCGCGCCCATCACCCCCCACACGATCCCGAACCGAGCCTCGTTGAGCGTGGACAGGGGTCCTTTCATCCCGGTGACCTCCGGCAACACGGCGTCGGCGGGGAGCCGGACGTCCTCCAGGATCAGCTCGCTGGTCACCGAGGCTCGGAGCGAGAGCTTGCGCTCCACGTCCCGAGTGCTGAACCCGGCGGTATCGGTGGGGACCAAGAAGCCGCGGATGTCCTCGTCGGTCCGGGCCCACACGATGGCCAGGTCGGCGATCCCCCCGTTGGTGATCCACATCTTGTTGCCGTTCAGGACCCACTCGTCTCCGTCCTGCTTGGCCGAGGTCCGCATGCCGGAGGGATCGCTGCCGAAGTCCGGCTCGGACAGCCCGAAGCAACCGATCACCTCACCCCGGGCCATGGGCGGCAGCCACCGCTCCTTCTGCTCCTCGGAGCCGAACCGCCAGATGGGGAACATGCACAGCGAACCCTGCACCGATACCGCGCTACGGATCCCGCTGTCCGCCGCTTCGAGCTCCATGCACGTGAGCCCGTACGCCACCGGACTGACGCCGGGCAGCCCGTGCCCGGTGAGGTGCATCCCGAGCAGCCCCATCTCGGCGACCTCCGGATAGATGTCCTTGGGGAACACCCCCCGGTCGAACCAGTCGGCGATGTTGGGCATGATCCGGCGCTGCACCCAGGTCCGGACCGTGTCCCGGATGGCCCGTTCCTCCTCGGTGAGGAGCGCGTCGAGGTCGATCGGGTCCAACGGCTTGAATTCCCGCTTCTGCGGCGTCACGCCTTCACGATAGCCGACGAGACGCCGCGAGCCCGGGGACTCGCCCGGGGCTACACTCCCCGCGACAAGCAACGGAGAGGACGCATGGAGCTCGACGGCGCCAGCATCCTGCTCACCGGGGGTTCCCGCGGGCTGGGCCCGGTCATCGCCCGGGCCCTTCTGGCCCGGGGCGGCAGGGTGACGTTATCGGCTCGCTCGGCCGAGGACCTCGAGAAGGTGAAGGCGTCGCTGGACGGCGACCGGGTGGCGATCGTGGCCGGCGATGTATCCAACGAGACCGACCGGGAAACCATGCTCGCGGACGCCGAAGCGGCGTTCGGACCGGTCGACATCCTGGTGAACAACGCGGGCATCGAGTCGAACCTCCCGTTCCCGGAATACACCGAGGAAGAGATCCACGGCATCATCGCAGTGAACCTGGACGCGGCCATCCAGATGACCCGGCTGGCCGTTCCCGGCATGCTGAAACGCGGACGGGGGCATGTCGTCAACATGGCATCGCTGGCCGGGAAGGCGGCTGTTCCCTACAACACCGTGTACGCGGCCACCAAACACGGCCTGGTGGGGTTCACGTACTCGCTGCGCGCGGAGCTCCACGGCACCGGCGTCAGTGTGTCAGTGGTGTGCCCCGGATACGTCACCGACGTGGGGATGTTCGCCGAGGGGCGCATCCACAAGGAAGTCCCCAGGGGGAGCGGAACGTGGACCACGCCGGCCAGGGTCGCCGCGGCCGTGGTCCGGGCCATCGAGCAGGATGTCCCCGACATCGTGGTGGCGGGCTTCCTGGGCCAGCTCGCCGACGTGGCCATCGCCATCTCGCCGCGCATGGCCGGAGCCGCGGCTCGGCGCAACCGCGCCTACCGGATCCAGGAGCTCGAGGGCAAGAAGCAGGCCGCGGCCCGGAGGCGTCGCTGATGCTGGCCCTGCTGCTCCGGGTTGGAGTGCCGATCCTGGCCGTGCTGCTGCTGGTCTACGCGCTGGTCGATGCGATCCGGGTTCCCGACGACTCCATGTACCGAGCCGGGAACAAGCTCATCTGGGTGCTGGTGATCGCCCTGCTGCCAGTGTTCGTCGGGCCGCTGATCTACCTGCTGTTCGGCGCGCCGCGGCCGGGCCCCCGCGAGCCTCGCCGGCAGATCCCGCCCGACGACATCATCTGAGCGTCAGGACAGCCGCTGGCGCAGCAGACGCTGGGCCTCTTGCGGGTTGGCCGCACCCTTCGTCTTCTGCATGACCTGGCCGACCAGGAACCCGATCACGCCCTCCTTGCCGCCGCGGAACTGCTCCACGGGGCCGGGATTCTCCGCCACGACCTCGTCGATGACTGCGGTCAGCTCGGACTCGTCGGAGATCTGGGCCAGGCCGCGTTCCTCGACGATCTGCTGGGCAGCGGTCCCGCTGGCGAACGCTACGGCCAGCACCTGCTTGGCCCCGGCGGTGGAGATGGTTCCGTCCGCCACCAGCCGGGCGATGTCCGCGACGTGCCGGGGCTCCACCCGCCCGCCGGAGAGCGACACGTCGTTCTCATGCAGGAGAGCCGCCAGGTCTCCTGTCATCCAGTTCGCGACCGCCCGAGGCTCCGCCCCCAGGCCCACGGCCTCCTCGAAGAACTCCGCCCACTCGGCGGATCCCGCGACGATGCGGGCCGCCGCGGGGTCCAGATCGTGCTGTTCGACGAACCGGCGCCGACGGGCGGCCGGCAGCTCTGGCAATCCCTTGCGGAGCCGGTCGATCCACTCGCCGTCTGGCTCCACCGGGGCCAGGTCGGGCTCCGGGAAGTACCGGTAGTCGAACGCGTACTCCTTGGAGCGGAGCGGCAGCGTGACGCCCTTGCTCTCGTCCCAGTGGCGGGTCTCCTGGACCAGGGTCTCCCCCGCCTCCAGGGCGTTCCGTTGCCGTTCGATCTCGAACCGCACGGCCCGCTCCACGCTGCGGATCGAGTTCATGTTCTTGATCTCGACCTTGACCCCGTACTCGGTCTGGCCGGCGGGGCGGACCGAGATGTTGGCGTCGCACCGGAAGGAGCCCTCCTCCATACGGACGTCCGAGACCCCCAGGGCCTCCAGGAGCGCGCGAAGCTCTGTGAGGTACGACCGGGCCTCCTCCGCGGTCCGGATGTCGGGCTCGGAGACCACCTCGACCAGCGGCACCCCGGCGCGGTTGTAGTCCTCGAGGGCGTAGTCCGCTTCGGCGATCCGGCCGGTGGTCCCGGCGTGGACGGTCTTGCCGGTGTCCTCTTCCAGGTGCACCCGGTTCATGGCGATGCGCCTGCTCTGGCCGTCGACCTCGATCTCCAGGTGGCCGCCGCTGCCGATCGGAAGGTCGTACTGACTGATCTGATAGTTCTTCGGCATGTCCGGATAGAAGTAGTTCTTCCGGTGGAACAGCGAAGACGCTGCGATCTCGCTGTCCAGGGCCAGGGCGATCTTCATCGTGTACTCGATGGCCTGCCGGTTGGGAACGGGAAGCGTCCCGGGATGGCCCAGGCACACCGGGCACGTGCGCGTGTTCGGCTCTCCTCCGAACTCGTTCGGGGTGCCGCAGAACATCTTGGTCCGCGTGGACAGCTCCACGTGACATTCCAGTCCGACGACGGCCTCGTACTCGGTCACGCCGCGGCCTCCTGGATCAGCGCCGGGCGGTCGGCGAAGCCAAGGTCCTGCTCGAACGCGTAGGCGGCCCGAAGCACGGTGTCCTCATCGAGGTGCTTGCCCATGAGCTGCAGCCCGATCGGCAGTCCCTTCTCGTCGAGCCCGCATGGGATCGAGATGCCCGGAACCCCGGACAGGTTCCCGGGGATCGTGAAGATGTCGTTCAAGTACATGGCCAGCGGGTCCTCGGTCTTGGCCCCCAGCGGGAACGCCGTGGTCGGTGAGGTGGGGCCGAGCAGCAGGTCGAACCGTTCGAATGCCCCTTGGAAGTCCTGGATCACCAGGGTGCGGACCTTCTGGGCCTGACCGTAGTACGCGTCGTAGTACCCGGCCGACAGCGAGTACGTCCCCAGCATGATGCGGCGCTTGACCTCGTCGCCGAACCCTTCGCCGCGAGTCCGCATATTCATCTCCACCACATCGGCGGCATCCTTGGATCGCAGCCCGTACCGAACGCCGTCGTACCGGGCCAGGTTCGACGAGCACTCCGCCGGGGCGATCAGGTAGTAGGCGGAGAGCGCGTACTCGGCGTTCGGCAGGGATGCCTCATCGATCTCGGCTCCCAGGTTCTGCAAGCGCCCGACAGAGGCTTCCACGGCCGACTTGACGGCGGGTTCGACCCCCTCTCCCAGCCAGTCGCGGAGCACGCCGATCTTCAGGCCCCGGACCCCGTCCTCCATCCCTCGCCCGTAGTTGCGGAACGGGGTGGGAAGCGAGGTGGCGTCGCGAGGATCCTTGGCCGCGATGCGGGAGAGCAGGATCGCGGCGTCACGCACATCGCGGGTGAATGTGGAGACGGTGTCGAGCGACGACGCGAACGCGATGAGCCCGTACCGGGAGATCAGTCCGTACGTTGGCTTGAACCCAACCACGCCGCACAGCGCGGCGGGCTGCCGTACCGAGCCCCCGGTGTCGGTTCCCAGGGCCCACACCGCCTCGCCGGCAGCCACCGCGGCGGCCGAGCCGCCCGACGAGCCGCCGGGCACCATGTCCAGGTCCCAGGGGTTCCGCGTGGGGAAGAACGCGGAGTTCTCGGTGGACGAGCCCATCGCGAACTCGTCGCAGTTCGTCTTGCCCACCAGGATCGACCCGCCGGCCCGAAGGTCCTCCCACGGCGTGCAGTCGTACGGTGGCACGTAGTTGTGAAGGATCTTGGAGCCACAGGTCGTGGTCACCCCTCGGGTGCACAGGACGTCCTTCAGCGCCAGCGGGATGCCGGCCACGGCCCGTCGCTCCTCGCCCTTCGCCAATCGCTCGTCGATCTGACGAGCCTGGTCGCGGGCCCGGTCCGCGGTGACCTCCAGGAACGCCTTGACCCGCTCGTCGACCAGGTCGATCCGGGCCAGGCAAGAGTCGGTCAGCTCCAGGGCTGAGCACTCGCCGGCGCGCAGCATCTCGCCGAGCTCATGGCCGGTGCGGTCGCAGAGGTCGCTCCTGTGACGCTCGCTGCGCTCGGCGCCTCCCATCACTCCGCCTCGATGATCCGAGGAACCTTGAACCGGCCGTCCTCGACCTCGGGTGCGCCGGCCAGGGCTTCGTCCTGGGTCAGAACGGGTTCCGGCTCGTCATCCCGGAACACGTTGCTCTGCGGAACGGGCTGCGCGGTGGGCCTGACGTCGTCGGCGGCAACTTCTCGCACCCGTTCGGCATGTTCCAGGATCAGGCCGAGCTGCGTTCGGAACCGTTCCCGCTCCTCGTCGGTCAGGTTCAGGCGGGCCAGACGGGCGACATGATCCACATCGATCTCAACCGGCATGCGGCCAGTCTACCGAGCCGCCCTCACTCGGCTACCGGCGACCGAGGCGCTTGAGGAACTCCTTCTCGTCGATGATCTCCACGCCGACGCTCTGCGCCTTGTCGTACTTGGTGCCCGGGTCGGTGCCGGCCACCACGAAATCCGTCTTCTTCGACACGCTGGACGCAACCCGGGCTCCGGCGTCTTGCGCCGCCTTGGTGGCCTCCTCGCGGCTCATCGACTCCAAGCCGCCGGTGAGCACGATCGTGTTGCCCTCCAGCGGTCCCTTCCCCCTCTTCTTCTTGGGAGGGTCGGCCATGCGCACGCCGGCCTTCCGCAGCTTGTCCAGGAGCTTGCGGTTCCCGGCGTCCTTGAACCAGGCGTGGACGGCGGCCGCCACGATGGGACCGATCTCCTCCACGCCTTCCAGGTCCTCGGCCGAGGCCTTCATGAGCGCGTCGATGGATCCGAACGCGCCGGCCAGGACCTGAGCCACGTGGCTCCCTACGTGGGGGATCGACAGCGCCACCAACAGCCGCCACAGGTCGCGATCCTTCGACGCCTCGATCGACGTCCGCAGGTTGGAGATGGACTTCTCCTTGAACCCCGGAAGCTCGGCCAGCTGCTCGTCGGTGATGAAGTAGACGTCGGCCGGGTCCTTGACCCAGTCCCGTTCCAGGAGCGCCAGGCCTGTCTTGTAGCCGAGGTGCTCGATGTCCATGGCGCCGCGTGAGGCGAAGTGGAACAGCCATTCGACGTTCTGCGACGGGCAGGCGGCTCGGTTGGGGCACCGCCAGTACGCGCCCTCCCTGACCAGCGCGGTTTCGCACGACGGGCACGTCTGGGGAAACTTCCACCGCCGGGCGTTCTTGGGGCGCTTCGACGGGACGGGCCCGACCACTTCCGGGATCACGTCCCCGGCCCGGCGAACGACCACGGTGTCACGCTCCCGCACGTCCTTCCGGGCGACCTCGTCCTCGTTGTGCAGCGTCGCCGTGGTCACGGTCACCCCACCGACGAAGACCGGCTCGAGCTGGGCGAACGGCGTGACCACGCCCGTCCGGCCGGTGTGCGTGAAGATGTGCCGGAGGAGCGTGGTTCGTTCCTCGGGCGGGAACTTGTAGGCGATGGCCCACCGCGGCGCCTTGCTGGTGGCCCCCAACTCCTCCTGCAGCGCGGTCTGATCGACCTTCACCACCACGCCGTCGATCTCGTAGTCGACGTCATGCCGACGCGCCTCCCACCGCTCGCAGTACGCGAACACTTCCTCGAGGGTCTCCAGACGCTCGGTGGTGGGCGGCACCGGCAGGCCCGCCTGGCCGAGGTACTCGAGGATCTCGGAGTGCCTGGCGAAGCGTTTCCCCTGCGCCGCGCCGATCCCGTGGCACCACAACCGGAGCGGCCGGGACGCGGTGACCTGGGGATCCTTCTGCCGCAGGCTCCCCGCCGCGGCGTTCCGGGGATTGGCGAACGGTCGCTGTTCGTTCTGCACCAGCCCCTCGTTCAGCTTCTCGAACGCCTTGACCGGCAGGTACACCTCGCCGCGGACCTCGAGGACCTTCGGGGCGTCCTTCACCCGCAGGTTGACGGGGACCTGGCGGATGGTCCGGATGTTCGCGGTGATGTCCTCGCCCGTGTAGCCGTCTCCCCGGGTCGCACCTCGGACGTACGACCCGCTCTCGTAGGTCAGGGCGACGGCCAGACCATCGATCTTGAGCTCGCACACGAAGTCCGCCTGACGGCCAAGCTGGCGCTCGACGCGCTTCCCCCACGCGTTGAGCTCCTCCCAGGAGAACGCGTTGTCGAGCGAGAGCATCGGCGCCCGGTGCGGGGCCGGCGCGAACAGCTCGGCCGGCTGTCCGGACACCCGCTGGGTCGGGCTGTCCGGCGTGATGAGCTCCGGGAACTCTTCCTCCAGAGTCCGGAGCTCCCTCATGAGCTCGTCGTACTCGGCGTCCGAGACCTCCGGCTCATCGAGCACGTAGTAGCGGTAGTCGTGATGGCTGATCTGCTCGCGGAGCTCCTCGACGCGGCGCTTCGCTTCGGAGAGCCGCCGCTCTTCCCGAGTGGCCATCGGCGCGATGATACCGGCGGCTCTTGGAGTCAGCGCTCGGACGTATCGAGCTTCTTCAGCGGCGATGAAGCTGGGGCGTTGAGGACCTCGCCGTCCACATCGAACCGCGAGCCGTGGCAGGCACAGTCCCACGACCGCTCGGCCGCGTTCCATGCCACCTCGCAGCCCAGGTGTGTGCATCGAGGCGAAACCGTGTGCAGGGTTCCCCCGGGATCCCGGTAAGCGGCCACCCGCTGGCCGCCCGACCGAACGACGCCTCCCTCACCGGGTTGGAGGTCCGCCACGCCGCGAGCCGGCCGGGGGATGCGGTCCCGGGTCCAGTGGATCCCCACCTTGGTGTTCTCCGCGGTGAGCTTGGGGAGCCCGGCCAGCTTGGCCCGGCGGGGTGAGTACAGAGAAGCCCACGGGTTCTTGTTCTCCAGGATGAGGTCCGTAAGCAGCCGCGAGGCGGCGATGCCGGGGGCCATCCCCCACCCACCGAACCCGGTGGCCACCAGGGTCCGGCGGCTGAGCCATGAGATCGGCCCGATCAGGGGGACCTTGTCCGCCGAATACCAGTCCTGGGCCGACCATCGGTAGCGGATGTCTCGAAGTCCGAGCCGTTCGGCGGCCCACCGGCTCAGCTGTCCATACCGTTCCTCGGTGTTGGTCTCTTCGCCCACGGGGTGCGACTCCCCAGCCACCAGCAGGAGCCGCTCGTCTCCATCGAGCACGGTGCGAACGGAGTGCGGATGCGACTCCGTGCTGATGTACATGTGCTCCGGCATGCTCTCGGCGGGCCCGACGAGAACGTAGTGGCGCTTCGGGAACGCCCTGGCGAAGTGGAACCCCCGGTACAGGATGGGCATGCTGGTGGCCACCACGACGTGACGGGACCTGACCACGCCCGCCGCTGTTCGGACCTCGCAGCGGTCGCCTTCATGGATCGATGTGACCCGGCTCCCCTCGAACACGTGGCTACCGTCGCCAGGGAGTCCCCGGGCCGTGGCGGCCAGCAGCTTCCTGGGGTGGTACTGAGCCTCTCCCTCCACCACCGCCGCGCCCGCGACCGGGTACGGGAGGTCGAGCTGCTCGGTGAACGACGCGTCGAGGCCGACGCGCCGGGCGGCATCAGCTTCCTGACGGAGCTTGTCGGCCTCCCCTTTGTCCTCGGTGTAGACGACGTTGGTCTTCCGCTCGAAGTCGCAGTCGACGCCCAGCTCACTCGCCAGCCGCTCGACCTCGGCGATCCCCCATTCGCTCGCCTCCGCGTACTGTCGAGCCTTCTCCTCCCCGAAGTGACGCTGCAGATACGTGTAGATCAGTCCGTGACCCGCGGTGAGCTTCGCGGTGGTGTGGCCGGTGGTTCCCTCCAGTACCCGCCGGGCGTCGATCACGGCGACACGGCGTCCCGCTGCTTTCAGCCGGCGGGCCGTGGTGATGCCGACGATCCCGCCACCGACCAGGGCCACGTCGACCTCAACGTCACCGCGCAGCGGCTCGAAGGATGGAGCGTGGACCGTGTGGATCCACAGCGACCGGCTGGTGTCGGGGACATGCAGAGCTGGCGGGCCGGGCGGCACCGAGTCAGGCCACCGCGCGGCGGATCGTCCCACCTCCGGCGACCCGGTCGCCGACGTAGAAGACAACCGCCTGGCCCGGGGTGACCGCGGGCTGCGAAGAGCGGAACTCGACCCGGGCTCCGTCTATGCCCACCGGCTCGACGACCGCGGGCGTCTCGCTTCCTCGGTACCTGATCTTCACCCCAGCCTCGAACGGTCCGGATGGGCGATCGGCGACCCAATTCACTCGCTCGGCCTCCAGCCCACGACGAACGAGTAGCTGCGAGGGACCCACCACGACCCGGTTCGAAGGAGCATCCACGTCCACCACGTAGGTTCGTTCCCCACTGGAGACGCCCAAACCGCGACGCTGACCGATCGTGTACCGGAACGTCCCCTCGTGCGTGGCCAGGACCCGGCCCTCGGGATCCACCACGTCTCCTTCGCGGGCGAGATGCGGGGCTCGGTTCTGCACGAAGGTCGCGGCATCGGCGGCCGGGGCGAAGCACAGGTCCTGCGAGTCGGGCTTGCCCGCCACGGGCAGGTTCAGCCGCTCGGCGTGTGTCCGGGTCTCGGTCTTCGTCTGGTCACCGACGGGGAAAAGGGACCGGGCCAGCTGGTCCTGGGTCAGCCCGGCCAGCACGTACGACTGGTCCTTGGTGTGGTCCAGCCCGCGATACAGTCGCCACCGCCCGTCCGAGCCGCGGGCGGTGCGCACGTAGTGACCGGTGGCCACGAAGTTCGCCCCGATCGCTTTCGCGCGATCCAGGAACGCTCCGAACTTGACCCGCTCGTTGCACCGCACGCAGGGGTTCGGGGTTCGTCCCCCCTCCAGCTCCGATAAGTAGTCCTCCACCACTCGCTCCTCGAACACCTCGGACAGGTCGAGAACCTCGAAGGGGAACCCGGCCTGCTCGGCCACGGCCCGCGCGTCGCTCTCCGCCTGGGGCCCGCAACAGCCGTGCTCGACGCCGCCGGTGTGCACCAGCTTGAGGTGCGAACCAACCACGTCGTAGCCCTGCTCGGCGAGCAGGCACGCGGCGACGGAGGAATCCACGCCTCCGCTCATGGCGACCAGAACGCTGGGTGGCATGATCCGAGCGTAGCAGCCCGCGCGGTCAGACCCGAGCCGCGGTCCGAACCCGAACGCGGACCTCGGGACGCTCCAGGCCGACCCCCATCCGCTGTGTGAACTCTCTCAGCGGCACCATCCGGCACCGGATGCCGTACCCCGCCAGCTCGCGCTGGAGCTCCGCGGCATCCCTCGGAAGCGCCCCCGCCAGATCCGCGCGGACCTGGTCGGTTCCTCCCACGCCGCCACCCTTCACCACGTCGAGCTGCCACAGCGGCACCCCGGTGGCTCGCCACAGCACGGGGATGACGTCGGCCAGGTCGATGTTGATGTCGCCGCGCGGTCCGACGATGCGCACCCGCCATTCCCGGCGGGACAGATCGGGGGCGATCCGCGGAACGGTCCGGCGGCAGCCGGGACACCGGGACCAGGTGATCCCCCGGCGGGCCATGATCCCGGTTCGGAATCGAAGCAGCGCGGAGCCCCGCCAGTCCAACGAGGTGTACACGATCTCTCCCGGCTGCTCCTCGGCCACCATCCGCCCCAGGTCGTCGACCACTTCCAGGAGCTCCAGGTCCGGGTAGGTGTGGTAGCCGTGGGAGACGTCCGGCCTTCCCGGGGGTGGGGGGCATTCCGCCCACGCCGCCCGAGCTTCAGGGACACCCAGCACCGTGACCACCGACGCCTCCGGGGCGCCCCCCGTTCGGAGCCGCACCGTGAACCGCTCCCGGGCGCCCTGCATCTCGGCGGGCGCCCACAGCAGCAGCAGGCGGAGGCGGGCGAACACCGCCGGCGGCGCTCCGCGCAAGAGTCCTTCCGCGTACCCGGGCTGGGAGGCCAGGATCGTCGGCCCGGCCCGCCGCATCCACAGCGCGGCCTGGGACGGGCGAACCGCCTCCCCACCGCCGACGTGGAACGCGGACATCCCCGCGCCGAGCGCCCCGTAGTACACCAGCCAGAACGGCAGGTCCGCCGCGAACGGCAGAGTGGACACCGCCACGTCGGATCGCCGTCCACCGGCCACGGCCATCATCCGCGCCCCGGCCTGGGTGAGGACGGAGAGGTCGCGCATCGTGTAGCCGACAAGCGGGCCGCCCTCCGGCGGGACCTGCAGCTGCACCGGCTTGAACTCCTCGGCCAGGATCCGCTCCGCGGCCTCGTCCCCGCGCACGAACTTCTCCCATGCCACCCGGCGCAGCAGCTTCCGGTGAGCGGAGCGTTTCAGGCTGTGCTCGTCCGGGCGGAGCAGGGCCCGGAACGGGCGCCAGTCGTCCTCCGGAAGGCTGGCGAAGTCCTCGCGGGAGACCATCGGGAGTTTCTCCAGGTCCCGCACGCCGCGGATGTGGCGCGGCTTGACCCCGTGCTCGTCGAACAACCGCCGGTAGAACGGGCTGAACGGATAGATGAACCGGCGAATGACGTCGCGGAGGAGCGCCTCTTGGAGGCGAACGTAGCTCCGGGGATCGAGCCGGTCCCAGGAGCCGGCCACGCGTTAACCGCTTCCCCCGCCGCGCATCCTTCTTCTCCCACCCACGGATCCGGCTGAGGTTACCCGGAGGAGCGAAGCTCCTCGGTGAGCTGCGGGATGATCTTCAACGCGTCGCCGACCACGCCGAGGTCCGCGACTTTGAAGATCGGGGCGTCGGGATCCTTGTTGATGGCGATGATGCGCTTCGACTCCTTCATCCCCACCAGGTGCTGCGTGGCGCCGCTGATCCCGATGGCGATGTACACGTCGGGCTTCACGGTGATCCCGGTTTGCCCGATCTGCATGTTGTACGGGACCCAGCCCGCGTCGACCACGGCGCGGGTCGCTCCCACGGCGGCCTTGCCGATCGCACCGCCCAGCTCCTTGAGCAGCTCGAAGTTCTTGGGGTCCTGAAGTCCTCGACCGCCGGCGATCACCACCGGCGCGTCGCCGAGCTGTGGCCCGGCGGCCGCTTCCTCATGGCGCTCGACGACCTTCGCGGTCTTCAGGTCGTCGCCGATCTGGGCCTGCACCGGGACCACCTCGGCCTGTCCGCCGGACGGCTCCGCGGCGAAGGACTTCGGCCGGACCAGCACGAGCTTGGGGTCGGGGCCCTCCAGCTGGACGTCGACGACCTTCGTGCCGCCGAAGATCTGGGTCTGAGCCCTGTCCGGGCCCAGCACGTCGTTGGCGTTGCTCATCAGCGTGGAGCCGGTCCGCGCCTGCAGCCGGCCGGCCAGGTCCCGTGACTCGTACGTCGTGGCGAACAGGATCATGTTCGGCTGGTGCTCCTTGACCAGCTCGTGCAAGGCGTGGACGCGCGGCTGGGCCAGGTGGCCGTCGAACACCTCATCGTCCCCGGCGAACACGCGGGCCGCACCGTGCTCCCCGAGCGGCCCCGCCGCGCCCGATGCGCCGGAGCCCAGAGCCACGGCTTCGACGGTATCGCCCAAATCGCGGGCCTTGGTCAGGAGCTCCAGCGCCGGCGGTCCGACCTGCCCGTCCTTGACCTCGGCGTAGACCCAGATGGCGGCCACTAGACGACCTTCGCTTCCTTGAGGAATTCGGCGATCCTGGCCGCCGCGCTGCCATCGTCCTCGATGACCTCGCCGGCCTTGCGGACGGGAGCGTCCTCGATGCCCACCACCTTCTGGGTCGGGCGGACGTCGTCGGGACTGAGACCGAGGTCGGCCACGCTCATCTGCTCCACGGGCTTCTGCTTGGCCTGCATGATGCCCTTGAGCGTGGGGTAGCGCGGCGTGGTGGCGCCCGCCGTGACGGTCATGAGGGCGGGCAGACCGGACTCCACGACCTCGTACCCGGTCTCGGTCTGCCGCTCGATGCGCACCCCCCCGTCCTTCAGTTCGATCTTCCGGGCAAAGCTCAGCGCGGGGACCCCGAGGATCTCGGCGATGGTCTGCGGAACCGTGCCCGTGGAGCCGTCCGTGGACTCCACGGCCGCCAGAACCAGGTCGAACTCCTGCAGCTGGATGGCGGTCGACAGCACGGTAGCGGTCACCCAGGCGTCCGCCCCGCGCAGCGCGTCATCGGTGACAAGGACCCCCTTGTGGCAGCCCAGGGAAAGGGCCTTGCGGACCGCGTCCATGGCCGACGCCGGACCCATGGAGACCACCGTGACCTCGCCGCCGGACTGCTCGGTGAGCTCCAGCGCCGCTTCCACGGCGGGCTCGTCCCCGGGGTCCAGCCCACCCTCCACCCCTTCCCTGACCAGCAGGAAGTCGTCCCCGATCTCCGGCGTGCCGGTCGGGTTCGGGATGTACTTGGCCATGGCAACGACGTTCACGTCAGGGCTCTCCCTTCGACGGGGCCCTATTTCTACCCGATGGGCCACCGGGGGGACACGTCGGCGGGTGACAGACCCGCCCCAACCCGCTCCGGGCGCTCTCCGATAATGAGCCGATGCGGTGGCTCGGCTGGCTCGTGCTGATCGCGGTGGGAGCGGGCGGCGCCGTCGCGGCCGAGCGGATGTTGCTTGCCCCCACGATCTCCGAGGGCGGCGGATCGGTGCCGGAGACCGAGCCGGGGCCAGGCGATCCCCCGGTGGTGTGGGTGGACGGGACTCTGGAGAGC
>DASZKM010000184.1:0-4745 GCA_035947055.1 Actinomycetota bacterium | reverse complement strand
CGAGGCAACTCACGGCCATCGTCGACGACCTGGTCGCGCTGGCCGCGGAGCGGCGCCGCTCCGTGGTGGCCGAGGTCCGCACCGCGGTGGAGCTCACCGACGAGCACCGGCGCTCGCTGGCCGAGGCACTGGAGCGAGCGACGGGGAAGAAGGTGGAGCTGAAGGCGATCGTGGATCCATCCGTCATCGGCGGCGTGGTGGCCCGGGTCGGCGATCAGGTGATCGACGGGTCGATCAGGAGACGGCTCGAGCTGGCCAGAGACCGGATGAGCGAGGTGTGACATGGCCGAGTTGAAGATCGACCCTCAGGAGATCGCGGAGGCGCTCCGCAAGCACGTCGAGTCCTATCGCCCCGAGACCGAACAGGAGGAGGTGGGCTGGGTCACCGACACGGGCGACGGGATCGCCCGGGTCCGTGGCCTCCCTGGAGCGATGGCCAACGAGCTGCTGGAGTTCCCCGGCGAGGTCGTCGGCGTGGCCTTGAACCTCGAGGAGGACGAGATCGGATGCGTGATCTTCGGCGACGCCGAAGAGATCGAGGAGGGACATCCCGTCAAGCGCACCGGTCGCATCCTGTCGGTGGGCGTCGGCGACGCGGTGCTGGGCCGGGTCATCGACCCCCTGGGCCGTCCGCTCGACGGCGGTGAGCCCATCCAGTTCGAGGCCGAACGTGCCCTCGAGGTCCAGGCCCCCACCGTCATCCAGCGTCAGCCGGTGAAGGAGCCACTGCAGACCGGGATCAAGGCCATCGACGCCATGACGCCGGTGGGGCGGGGCCAGCGCGAGCTGATCATCGGCGACCGGCAGACCGGAAAGACCGCCATCGCCATCGACGCCATCATCGCCCAGCGCGACAACTGGGCATCGGGGGATCCGAAGCGCCAGGTGAAGTGCGTGTACGTGGCCATCGGCCAGAAAGCCTCGACGGTGCGAGAGGTGGAGGGGGCGCTGCGGGACAACGGAGCGCTGGACTACACGGTGATCGTCAACGCGCCGGCCGGCGTGCCCTCGGCGTTCAAGTACATCGCTCCGTACGCGGGGTCCGCCATCGGCCAGCACTGGATGTACCAGGGGCAGCACGCCCTGATCGTGTTCGACGACCTGTCCAAGCAGGCTGAGGCGTACCGGGAGGTGTCGCTCCTGTTGCGCCGGCCCGCGGGACGGGAGGCGTATCCGGGCGACGTGTTCTACCTCCACTCCCGGCTGCTGGAGCGGTGCGCCAAGCTCTCCGACGAGCTGGGGGGCGGCTCGCTCACCGGGCTCCCGATCGTGGAGACCAAGGGCGGCGACGTCTCCGCGTACATCCCGACGAATGTGATCTCGATCACCGACGGGCAGATCTACCTCGAGACCGAGCTGTTCTATGCGGGAGTCCGTCCCGCGATCAACGTGGGGATCAGCGTGTCCCGGGTGGGCGGCAACGCCCAGACCAAGGCGATGAAGCAGGTTGCCGGACGGCTGCGCCTGGACCTGGCCCAGTTCCGGGAGCTGGAGGCGTTCGCCGAGTTCGGCTCGGAGCTGGACAAGGCGTCGCAGGCCCAGCTCGACCGAGGGGCCCGCGTGGTGGAGGTCCTCAAGCAGCCCCAGTACCGGCCGCTCCCCATGGAACAGCAGGTCATGTCGATCTACGCGGTGACCAACGGGTATCTGGACGACATCCCTGTCGATGACGCCAAGCGGTTCGAGGAGGAGCTCCTCCAGTACCTGGAGACCCGGCACGCCGAGATCGCCAGGCACATCGCCACGGAGGGCACGCTCCCGGAGGAGATCGAGAACAAGCTCAAGGCGGCCATCGAAGAGTTCAAGAAGCAGTTCCGTCCGTCGGAGGAGGGACCGGGCACCACGGCCGGGTCCGCCGGAGGTCCGGTCGACCAGCGCCGCGAGGACGTTGGCTGGGACCGGGTCGGCGAGCCCGAACCCGACGCGGAAGAACGAGCCAGCCGGGCCGCCGAGCCCAAGGTGGAGCTGGAGCCGGAGCCCGGCGCCGAGCCGCGGGTGGAAGCCGACGCCGAGGAAGAGCCCCCCGGGGAGGAGAAGGAGGAGAAGCCGTTCGAGGAAGAGGGCCGTCCTCCCCGGTTCTGAGGGAGCGGGCATAGATGGGAGCCAGGCTCCGCACGATCCGTCGCCGCATCCGGTCCGTTCAGTCGACGATGAAGATCACCCGGGCCATGGAGCTGATCGCGGCGTCCCGGATCCTCCGCGCCCAGCAGCGCGTGGAGCAGATCCGGGCCTACGCCACCCGCCTGACCGAGGCCATGGAGGACGTCGCCCGGCAGACCGGGGCACTGGTCCACCCCCTGCTGGAGGTCCGGGCCCGGCCGAGGCGGGCCGCGGTCCTGGTGATCACCTCCGATCGCGGGCTGGCCGGCGCTTACAACGCCAACGTCCTTCGGCGGGCCGAGCGGGTCATCGGCCGGATCCGGGGAGACGGCATGGAGCCCGTCCTGTACGTCGTGGGGCGGAAGGGACAGTCCTACTTCCGGTTCCGGCAGGTCCCCGTGGCCCGAGGGTGGGAGGGCATCAGCGAGGTCCCGGCGTACGAGAGCGCGGCGGAGATCGGGAACGCGCTGACCGACGCCTTCCTGGCCCAGGAGGTCGACCAGATCCACGCCGCATACACCGACTTCCGGTCGGCGTTCACGTTGCGGCCGGTCGACCGCCGCTTCGTCCCGATCGCGCCGGAGGAGGTGGCCGGCGCGGCGGAGGGAGAGCCGAGGCCGGAGTACATCTTCGAGCCGGAGCCGTCGGCCCTGCTCGACGCGTTGCTCCCGCGGTACGTCAACGCACTGATCTTCGCCGCCATGCTGGAGTCCGCGGCCTCCGAGCACGCCGCGCGGCGGCGGGCCATGAAGGCCGCGACCGAGAACGCCGAGGACCTCATCCGCCGGCTGACCAGGGTGGCCAATCAGGCCCGGCAGGCGGAGATCACCACCGAGCTGATGGAGATCGTGGGCGGGGCGGAGGCCCTGCAGCAGGCGACGGAGGACTGAGGGCGGGCGACAGAAGGAGTGACGATGGCTGACACGACAGGCAACGGAAAGCCCCAGGGACGGGTGCTGCAGGTCATCGGTCCCGTGGTGGACGTGGAGTTCCCGCCCGACGAGCTGCCGGAGATCCACACCGCGCTGGAGCTCGATCGAACCCTCGACGAGGATCTGCAGACGATCGTGTGCGAGGTGTCCCAGCACATCGGCTCGTCCACCGTCCGAGCGATCGCCATGAAGCCCACCGACGGCGTGGTCCGTGGCGCCCCGGTGAGGAACACCGGCCAGCCGATCACGATGCCGGTGGGCGAGAAAGTGCTCGGCCACGTGTACAACGTGATCGGCGAGGCCCTGGACACGGAGAGCGTGGAGGCCGAGGACCGGTGGCCGATCCACCGCGAGTCGCCGAAGTTCGATGACCTCGAGCCGAAGACCGAGATGTTCGAGACGGGCATCAAGGTCATCGACCTCCTGGAGCCGTACGTCCAGGGCGGCAAGATCGGGATGTTCGGGGGTGCGGGTGTGGGGAAGACCGTGATCATCCAGGAGATGATCTACCGCGTCGCCGAGCAGCACGGCGGCGTCTCGGTCTTCGCCGGTGTGGGGGAGCGGACCCGGGAGGGCAACGACCTGATCCTGGAGATGACCGAGACCGGCGTGATCAACAAGACCGCGCTGGTGTTCGGTCAGATGGACGAGCCGCCGGGCGTTCGTCTCCGCGTCGGGCTCGCCGCCCTCACCGTGGCCGAGTACTTCCGCGACGTGAAGCGCCAGGACGTGCTGCTGTTCATCGACAACATCTTCCGGTTCGTCCAGGCCGGCTCCGAGGTGTCCACGCTGCTGGGGCGGATGCCCTCGGCCGTGGGGTACCAGCCCACGCTGGCCGACGAGATGGGCGAGCTCCAGGAGCGGATCACCTCGACCAAGGGACGGTCGATCACGTCGCTCCAGGCCATCTACGTGCCAGCGGACGACATCACCGACCCCGCTCCGCACACCACGTTCGCCCACCTCGACGCCACCACGGTGCTCTCCCGGGCCATCGTGGAGCAGGGGATCTATCCCGCCGTCGACCCGCTCGACTCGACCTCGCGGATCCTCGATGCGCGGTACATCGGCGAGGAGCACTACGCGGTCGCTCGGCGGGTCCAGGAGATCCTGCAGCGGTACAAGTCGCTGCAGGACATCATCGCCATCCTCGGCGTCGACGAGCTGTCCGAAGAGGACAAGCTGATCGTGGCCCGGGCCCGGAAGATGCAGCGGTTCCTGTCCCAGCCGTTCTTCGTGGCCACCCAGTTCACCGGGATCGAGGGCAAGTACGTCCCGGTGGCCGAGACGATCCGGGGGTTCAAGATGATCGCCGACGGCGAGCTCGACCATCTGCCGGAGCAGGCGTTTTACATGGTCGGGGGGATCGAGGAGGCCGTAGCCCAGGGCGAGAAGCTGGCCAAGGAAGGCGAATAGTGCCCGGACTCTCCGTGGCCGTGGTCACACCGGAGCGCGAGGTCTTCTCCGGCCAGGCCGACATGGTGGTGGCCCACGGCGTGGACGGCGACGTGGGGATCCTTCCTCACCACGCTCCGATGCTGATCCAGCTGGGCGAGGCCCCGGTCCGGATCCTGGAGGCCCAGCGCGAGGTGTCGATCCGGGTGGCCGGCGGGTTCCTGCACGTCAGCCCGGGGGAGGACGTCACCCGGGTCGACGTGTTGGCCGAGCGGGCCGACACGGTGGAGTAGCTCCGGGAAAACGGTGAGGGGGGGG
>DASZKM010000183.1:0-6151 GCA_035947055.1 Actinomycetota bacterium | reverse complement strand
TCTGGGACCTGCGCTCGAACCAGCTCCGGCCGGCCACCTGGACGTCGGCCGACGCGGCGGGGCTTCAGATCCTTCCGGGGTTAGTCCGCCGGGACGAGGTGGAGGCCGGCCGCGTGGACCACGCCATCCGGGTCACGGCAGAGGAAACCGACGAGCGGTTCATCTGGCCGGCCCGGCACGAGGCGGGTGCCCGCGAGGACGCCTCGCTCCCGCCGATGGGCGCCCGGTTCCGGCTGAAGCGGGGTTTCGATCTGTCGAACCTCCATCCCGAGACCCAGGTGATCCTCCGGGCCATGAAGCGGTACGGGCTGATCGTGGCGGACAACGGATCCGACTGGTTCTTCGGCGGCGCCGCGAACGAGGGCAACGAGTGGCCCCACCGCGTCCTTGAGGAGCTGAAGTCCATACCGGCCGGCGCCTTCGTGGCCGTGGCATCCGAGCGGATGAAGGTCTCCGCGGATTCCGGCAAGGTCAAACCGCGATACGTGGACTGAGCGCTACTGCGGGACCGTGCGGTTGTGCCGGTCCTGCGCGGCTGCCAAGCCTTCCCGAACCAGCGTGAGCACGGCGTCGGCGCCTTCCTCCACGAGCAGATCCACGTCGACGCGCTCCGCCTTGGCGAATGGCTCCAGCACGTAGTCGGCGGGGTCCTTGCGTCCCGGCGGTCGTCCCACACCCAGTCGGACCCGGTAGTAGTCCGGGGTCCGCAGCGCCTGGCGAAGGGAGTCCAGTCCCCGGTGCCCGGCGGTGCTTCCCCCCAGCTTGACCTTGAGCGACCCGAACGCCAGGTCGATCTCGTCGTGGCACGCCACGACGTGGTCAACGTCGATCTTCCGCTTCCTGGTCAGCGATGCGACAGGTGGCCCCGACACGTTCATGAACGTCAACGGGCGGAGCAGGATGAGCCGGGAACCCTCCGCGTTCGCTTCTCCCGCCGCGACGGCCACAAACCGCACCTTCTTGAGCCGAACCTGTAGGCGATCCGCGAGGCGCTCGACAACCCGGGCACCGATGTTGTGCCGGGTTTCGGCGTACCGGTCTCCGGGATTGCCCAGCCCGACGACGAGCCAGGCCGACACGAAGGGCTAGGAGCCCTTCTTCTCGCCGCCCTCTTCGGAAGCGGCCTGCTCCCCCTCCGCGGGGGCTTCGCCCTCGGCGGCCGGGGCAGCACCCTCCTCGCCTTCGGGGACCTCGCCCTCGGCGGCTGCGGCCTCTGCCGCCTCGGCCGCCTCCAGCTCCTCCGGCGTGGGCTCGACCACGAGCACCGGCGGCGGGACCACGGAGACCAGCGTCTCCTCGGGTGGGGTGATCACCGTGACGTTCTCCGGGACCACGATGTCCGACACGTGCAGGGAATCCCCGATGGCCAACGCGCTGATGTCGGCCTCCAACGACTCCGGCACGTCGGTGGGCAAGACCTCGACCTTGAGCTCCCACAGGTGGTGCTCGACGACGCCGCCTTCCTTCACCCCAACCGACTCACCGACCAGATGGATGGGAACGTCCACCTGGATGGCCACGTCGCGGCGGATCCGCAGGAAGTCGACATGCATCAGCGTGCCGCGGACGATGTCGCGCTGGATCTCGCGGGGCAGCGTCAGATAGGTCTCGCCGTCCACGGCCAGGTTGATCAGCACGTTGGCCCCCGCATCCGTGTGCAAGGCGTGCCACAGCTGACGCTCGTCGACGGCGACCTGCTGGGTCTCGACCTCGGGGCCGTACACGACCGCAGGGACCTTCCCGGATGCGCGCAGCCTCCGGGCCGGGCCCTTGCCGGCTTCGGTACGAGGTTCGGCCTTGAGCTGAACTTCCACGGTCCGACCATTCTAGCGGGCGTGCCCGCCCCCGGACGCGTCTGCGGCTTGCGGCGACGCCCGCACCTATCCTGTGGGGCCGATGGCCCCCCAGGACCCCGACCCGATCCCTCCACGGCGAAGGCGGCGGGCCGCGGCGGCCGTGCGCCGGACGCTGATCGACCTCACGCCGCTGCGGACGTCGCGCCAGTTCCGGCTCCTGTGGCTCGGAGAGCTCGTCTCGCACACGGGGCGCCACGTCACCGTGGTGGCCCTCCCCTACCAGGTGTATCTCCTGACGAGATCGCCCCTTGCGGTGGGGCTCATCGGCCTGGTGCAGCTGGTCCCGCTCCTGGTTTTCTCTTTCGTGGCCGGAGCGGCGGCCGACGCCGTCGATCGGCGCCGGCTGTTGATCGTCAGCCAGATCGGCCTGGCCGGTTCGTCCTTGCTGCTGATGGGCGGGGCGTTGGCCGGAGACCCACCGTTGTGGTTCGTGTACACGGCCGCGGGGCTGGCAGCGGCGTTCATGGCCCTGGACTCACCGGCCCGCACCGCGGCCATCCCCAACCTGGTGCGGAAGGAGGACCTCGCATCGGCGATCACCCTCAACCAGGTGCTGTTCCAGGTCAGCGACGTGGCCGGGCCGGCGATCGGCGGGTTCATCCTGGCCCGACTCGGGCTCGCCTGGGCGTACGGCATCGACGCCGCCACGTTCCTGGTCGCCATCGGCACGCTCCTGGCCATGAACCCGATGCGCCCGGCGCGCGTCGGCGCCGCTCGCGTGTGGGAGTCCGTCCGGGAAGGCTTCCGGTACCTCCGCCGGCGGAGGGTGCTGCAATCCACGTTCGCCGTCGACCTCATCGCCATGGTGTTCGGCATGCCGCGGGCCCTGTTCCCCGTCCTTGCGGCGGAGACGTTCCGGGTCGGGCCCGCGGGCCTCGGGCTGCTGTTCGCCGCACCCGCCGCCGGCGCGCTTGCCGGAGCGCTGCTGACCGGGTGGGTGCGCAGGGTGGTGCGACAGGGCCGGGCGGTGCTGTGGGCTGTGGCCATCTGGGGGCTGGCCATCGTGGGGTTCGGTCTGTCGACCGAGGCGTTCTGGCTGGCCCTGGGGTTCCTGGCCATCGCCGGAGCGGCCGACGTGATCAGCGCGATCTTTCGGTCCACGATCCTGCAGGGCGCTGTGCCCGACTCGCTGCGAGGGCGCCTCTCGGCGATCCACATCGTGGTGGTCACCGGTGGACCACGCTTGGGCGACCTGGAGGCGGGCGTGGTCGCCCAGCTCATCTCGCCGATGTTCTCGGTGGTGTCCGGAGGCGCCGCCGTGGTCCTCGGGGTGATGGGGCTGGCCGGCGCGGTTCCGGCGTTCGCCCGGTACCGGGCGGGCGATCCCGCATAGAAGCAGGAATCGAGGCTGTGCGCGGCTAATTCTTGTAGGAGGAAATCGCCCGTTCTGAGAGGAGCCCGCATGCCCGGTCGCCGCGTCGCCCGATTGATCCCCCTGGTCGCCACCCTGGTCGTGATGCCGGGAACCGCTCTGGCCCACGGCCCCACGGAATGCACGAGTGGGCCGACCAGGCTCGCGTCCGCCGACACCCCGCACGCCGTCGATGCCCACGGAGACGGCAGCGCATACGGCGCTGCCTTCGGGAACACGGCGGACATCATCGGGGCGTGGGTCTCCGGGCCGTCGGCCTGGGAGGACCGCGAGTCGACGACGCCCTTCGCGGCAAACATCCGGGTGGAGGCACTGGACCGGCATCCGCTCCTGGGACGCTTCTACGTCGTCTTCGATGGCGCGGACTCCATCCCGCAGTGGGTCCGGGCGGAGGCCGACAACCCCGACATGCAGTGGCGGTTCGGCTATGGACATCTGGAAGGAACGACCTACGTCCGCGACGGAGCGACCACGGGCTCGGCCAACTCGGCGGCGGGCACCATCACCATCAACATCCCGTCCACGATCCTGCCGGCTCGCCCGGCGGACGGCTCCGCGGCGGCGCTGAACCTCACCGAAGCCGAGTCGTTCCTCCGGCTGCCTCAGGGGGTCCCGGGTGTGACCGGGAACCTGCTCAGCGTGGATGTCGCCGCGGCGGACTGCGCCGTCACGCTGTACGAGGCCGCTCCGGTCGTGGTCTAGAAGCTACGGCTGGTTCTCGCCGTGGAAGATCTCGGACACCGAGGTGTCCTCGAACACGGCCTGCAGCGCGGCGGCGATGATCGGTGAGATCGATAGGACCTTGAGCTTTCCGATCTGCTTCTCGTCGGGAACCGGCAGCGTGTTGGTCACCACGACCTCGGTGATGGGCGCCTCCTCCAGCCGCTGCACGGCCTTGCCGGACAGGATGGGGTGCGTGGCCGCGGCGTAGATCTCGCGGGCCCCTTGCCCTTCCAGGGCCCGGGCGCCCTCCACGATCGTCCCGCCGGTGTCGATCATGTCGTCGATCAGGACGCAGGCCCGGCCTCGAACGTCGCCTTCCACCACCATCTCCTCGATGCGGTGCGCCTCCCGGCGTGAGCGCCGTTTGTAGATGAACGCCAGGTCCGCGTCCAGCTGCTGGCCCAGCCGCTCGGCGACCTTCACCCGGCCGGCGTCCGGGGCCACGATGGCCAGGTCGTCGCCGCGCAACCCCCGCTCCTCCACCAGGTAGGCCGCGAGGAGCGGCAGCGCGGTGAGGTGGTCGAAGGGGAAGTCGAAGAACCCCTGGATCTGCCCGCTGTGAAGATCCACCGACACCACGCGGTCCGCTCCCGCGGCAGAGATGCAGTCCGCGACCAGCTTGGCGGAGACCGGTTCGCGAGCCAGGGCCTTCTTGTCCTGGCGTGAGTAGCCGTAATACGGCACGACGGCCGTGATCCGCTTGGCCGAGGCGCGCTTCAGCGCGTCGATGACGACCAGCTGCTCCATGATCGACTCATTGACCGGGTCGGCGTGGGTCTGGATGACGAACACGTCGCAGCCCCGAACGCTGTCGTCGGCCCGGAAGTAGATCTCTCCGCTGGCGAACCGGGAGATCTTCGCCGCCGACAGCTCCACCCCCAGGTGCCCGGAAATCTCGTCGGCCAGAGATGGATGGGCCGTTCCGGAGAACAGCATCATCCGCTTCTTGGTGACGATCTCCTTGATGCTGCTCACCGATCCCCCCTCCGGCTCCTCCGCTCCCGATCCTTCTTCGCCCGATACCCCCGAACGGTCCGCTGGTCCGCTCGCTCAACCGCCAGGGCACCGGCCGGCACGTCCTTGCTGATGACGGAACCGGCGCCGGTCACAGCGCCCCGGCCGATCTTCACCGGTGCGATCAACATCGTATCCGACCCGATACGGACATCGTCCCCGATGACCGTGCGATGTTTGTCATAGCCGTCGTAGTTCACGGTCACGGTTCCCGCTCCGATGTTGACGTTCCGACCGAGGGTGGCATCGCCGATGTACGAGAGGTGGGGAACCTTCGAGCCGTCGCCGATCCGCGATGCCTTGATCTCCACGAACGACCCGGCCTTCGTATCCGCGCCCAGCACAGTCTCGGGCCGGATGTGGGCGTACGGTCCTACCACGGCCCGCGGCCCGATCTTCGAGCCGCGAACCACGGAAAGCTCCACGGTGGCCCCGTCCGCCACCCGGGACTCGGCGATGACGGAGCCGGGCCCGATGCGACAGCCCTCGCCGATCCGCGTGTCCCCTTCCAGATGGGTGTCTGGAAGGATCGTGGTGTCGGGCCCCACGGTGACGCCCGGTTCGATGTACGTCCGCTCCGGATCGACCATCGTCACGCCCTTGTCCATGAGGGCTTCGTTGATCCGCCGGCGCATCACGGTCGTGGCCCGAGCCAGCGACGAGCGCGAGTTGACGTCCAGGGCGCCGCCGAAGTCGGCAGCCTGGACCCGGATGTCCTCCCCCTTCTCCGCCAGGATGTCCAAGACGTCGGGCAGGTAGTACTCGCCCTCCCGGTTGTCGCGATCGAGGCGGGGCAGCACGCGGAACAGGTCCTCACGACGGAACGCGTAGACGCTCGTAGCCACCTCGCGCGATGCCAGCTCCTCCTCGGTGGCGGCGGATTCCTCCACGACCTTCTCGAAGCGGTCGCCCTTCCGGATGAGCCGCCAGTACCCCTTGGGATCCTCGACCTCGGTCGACAGGACGGTCACCGCCGGGTCGCGCCTGCGGTGGAGACGGATGAGTGAACGCAGCATGTCCGCGGTGATCAGCGGATTATCACCGGGCAGAACCAGGACGTCGTCGGTTCGGCCGACGTCCTTTTCCGCGACCATCACCGCGTGGCCGGTGCCCAGCGGCGGATCCTGGCGAACGAACTTGATCGGCAGCCGGAGGTTCCACGAGCGGACCGCCGCTTCGACGTCGT
>DASZKM010000182.1:0-13398 GCA_035947055.1 Actinomycetota bacterium | reverse complement strand
CCCCCCCTCGACCGCGAAACCGAATCACGGGTCCGCTCCGCCCGCCAGCGCGCCGAACAGCAGGGCACCACGCTGGAGGCGGTGCTCGCCGCATCAGGGGTGGAGGAGCTGCAGTTCCGCTCCGATGCCAGGGCCCACGCCCTGCGAGCCATACGGGCGGACCTTGCCCTGGAGGCCGTGGCCCGAGCGGAAGGGCTTCAGGTCACCGAACAGGACCTCGACAACGTCGTGCAGGCGTTGGCCAAGGAGATGGGCGCCAACGTGAAGGAGATCCGCCGTCACCTCGAATCGTCGGGACAGATCAACTCGCTGGCCGGTGATATCATCCGAGACAAGGCCCTCGACCTCGTCGTCCAACACGCCGAGGTCGTCGGAGAGGGCGGTAAAGACTCCGAGGCGACCGAAGGGAAGGCGTGATGGAGAACTACTTGGTCCCCACCGTCGTCGAGCAGACCAACCGCGGAGAGCGTGCGTTCGACATCTACTCCCGCTTGCTCAAGGACCGAATCGTGTTCCTGGGGACGCCGATCGACGACACCGTCGCGAACCTGATCATGGCCCAGCTGATCTTCCTGGAGTCAGAAGAACCCGAGAAGGACATCAACGTGTACATCAATTCCCCCGGCGGGGACATCACGTCCCTGTTCGCTGTGTACGACACCATGCAGTACATCAAGCCCGACGTATCGACGGTATGCATGGGCCAGGCCGCTTCGGCGGCAGCCGTGCTTCTGGCCGCCGGCACGAAGGGCAAGCGCTACGCGCTTCCCCACACCAGGGTCCTGATCCACCAGCCCCACGGCCAGGCCGGCGGTCAGGCCGTGGACATCGAGATCCAGGCCAAGGAGATCCTCCGCTACCGATCCCTGCTCGACGAGCTCCTTGCCCAGCACACCGGCCAGACGCTGGAGAAGGTGAAGGCGGATACCGACCGGGACTTCATCATGACCGCCGAGCAGGCGAAGGAGTACGGGATCATCGACGAGATCATCTCGTCCCGCCGCCTCCAGGCGGAACTGGCGGTTGCAGGGGACGGCAAGTCGTAGGATAGGCCCCAGGAGATACCTGGAGACGCCGGGGGAGACGTGGCCAAGTTCGGGGACTCGGATCTGCTGAAGTGCTCGTTCTGCGGGAAGAGCCAGAAGCAGGTCAAGAAATTGATCGCCGGGCCCGGCGTCTACATCTGCGACGAGTGCATCGACCTCTGCAACGAGATCATCGAGGAGGAGCTTTCCGAGACCTCCGAGCTGAAGCTGGAGGAGCTCCCCAAGCCCCGTGAGATCTACGACTTCCTGAACGACTACGTCATCGGCCAGGAACAGGCCAAGAAGGTCCTCTCGGTAGCGGTGTACAACCACTACAAGCGGATCCAGGTCGGCCAGAGCGACGACGTCGAGCTGCAGAAATCGAACATCCTGCTGCTGGGCCCGACGGGATGCGGGAAGACACTCCTGGCCCAAACGCTGGCCCGGTTACTGAACGTTCCGTTCGCCATCGCCGACGCCACCGCCCTGACGGAGGCCGGCTACGTTGGCGAGGACGTCGAGAACATCCTGCTCAAGCTGATCCAGTCCGCGGACTACGACGTGAAGCGGGCGGAGACCGGGATCATCTACATCGACGAGGTCGACAAGATCGCCCGGAAGTCGGAGAACCCGTCGATCACCCGCGACGTGTCCGGCGAGGGCGTCCAGCAGGCCCTGCTGAAGATCCTGGAAGGCACCACGGCCAGCGTCCCGCCGCAGGGCGGACGGAAGCATCCCCATCAGGAATTCATTCAGATCGACACCACCAACGTGTTGTTCATCTGCGGCGGCTCCTTCGCGGGACTGGAGAAGATCATCGAGGGGCGGATCGGCCGCAAGGGCATCGGGTTCGGCGCGGACGTCCGCAAGGCCGAGGAGAAGGATCTCGGCGAGATCCTGGCCCACTCGCTGCCCGAGGACCTCCTGAAGTACGGATTGATCCCGGAGTTCGTGGGCCGGCTTCCCGTCATGACCTATGTCCACAACCTGGACCGCCAGGCGCTCATCGACATCCTGACCAAGCCCAAGAACGCGCTGGTCCGTCAGTACCGCAAGTTCTTCGAGTTCGACGGCGTCGAGCTCGAGTTCCAGGACGATGCCCTGCAGTCCATCGCCGACCAGGCCATGCTCCGGGGGACCGGCGCCCGAGGGCTCCGGGCCATCATGGAAGAGGTCCTGCTCGGCGTGATGTACGACCTGCCATCGCGGAAGGACGTCCGGAAGTGCGTGATCGACGGCAACGTCGTCATGGAGGGCGTCAATCCCACGCTGGTACCCAAGGGCGAGGCGGCCTCGCGAGCGGCCCGCACCCGCCGCGAGCGCTCCGCCTGAGCTCCCCGACCCCCGGAGCTTGCCGCCACCGATGACCCCAACCAGACTCGCACGCTGAGATGAGCCGGGAACGCATGGTGTCCGCTTACGAGCCGGCCGAGGTCGAGCAGCGCTGGTACGCGCGGTGGCTGCAGGACGGGCTGTTCCACGCCGAGCCGAACCCGGACAAGAAACCGTTCTGCATCGTGCTGCCGCCGCCCAACGTCACCGGCGCGCTGCACATGGGACACGCCCTGGATCACACGCTCCAGGACGTCCTCGTCCGCCGGAAGCGGATGCAGGGCTTCGAGGCCCTGTGGCTCCCGGGAACCGACCACGCGGGCATCGGAACCGAGGTCCTGGTCGGGCGGGAGCTCCTGAAGGAGGGCATCGACAAGCAGGACATCGGCCGCGAGGCGTTCCTGCAGCGTGTCTGGGAGTGGAAGGACCGGTACGGGGACACGATCGTCCAGCAGATGAAGGCGCTGGGGAATTCGTGCGACTGGGACCGTCTGCGGTTCACGATGGACGAGGGTCTGCAGCACGCCGTGCGGGTGGCGTTCGTTCGCCTGTATGAGGACGGCCTGATCTACCGCGGCGAGCGGATCATCAACTGGTGCCCTACCGACCGGACCGCGTTGTCCGATTCGGAGCTGGAGCACCGCGATGTGGAAGGCGAGCTGGTCACGTTCCGCTATCCGTTGTCGGACGGTTCCGGGCACGTGGACGTGGCCACCACCCGGATCGAGACCATGCTGGGGGACACCGGCGTGGCCGTGCATCCCGACGACGCCCGGTTCCGGGAGGTGGTGGGGAAGACGGTCCGTCACCCGTTCACCGACGCCGACCTCCCGGTGGTTGCCGACGAGGCGGTCGATCCCTCATTCGGTACTGGCGCGGTGAAGGTGACGCCGGCTCACGACCCCACCGACTTCGAGATCGCCGAGCGGTCCGGCCTTCCCAGGATCAACGTCCTGAACGCCGACGGAACCATCTCGGATGCGGCGCCGGAGGAGTTCCGGGGGCTCGATCGCTTCGAGGCACGCCGCAGGGTGAAGGAGGTCCTCCGGGAGCGAGGCCAGATCGTGAACGAGGAGCCATATCCCCACGCGGTCGGCCACTGCTACCGGTGCGGGAGCGAGGTCGAGCCATGGCTCTCCGGGAAGCAATGGTTCGTCGCCGTGGAGCGACTCACCGGTCCCGCGAAGGACGCCGCCGCGGACGGGCGGATCCGGTTCTTCCCCGAGCGGTGGAAGGGCCCGTACACCGCGTGGCTGGAGAACCTGCGCGACTGGAACATCTCCCGCCAGCTGTGGTGGGGCCACCGCATCCCGGTCTGGTACTGCCCGAACGGACACGAGTTCGCCAGCGTCGAGGATCCCGACGCGTGTGTCGAATGTGGCTCCGGCGACATCGAGCAGGACCCCGACGTCCTCGACACGTGGTTCTCCTCCCAGCTGTGGCCGTTCTCCACGCTGGGGTGGCCCGAGCGAACGCCCGAGCTGGAGTACTTCTACCCGACTTCGGTCCTGGTGACGGGGTACGAGATCCTGTACCTGTGGGTGGCTCGGATGATCATGTCGGGCCTCTACCTCGCCGAGGACATCCCCTTCGCTCACGTGTTGATCCACGGGTTGGTCCGCGACGAGCGCAACCGCAAGATGAGCAAGTCGCTCGGCAACGTCATCGATCCCCTGGAGATGATCGACAAGTACGGAGCGGATGCGGTGCGCTTCTCGCTGGCCCGCCTGGCCGGACCCGAGCAGCAGAACCTTCCGTTCGGCGAGCGCGATGTGGAGGCGGCCCGCCACTTCGCCAACAAGATCTGGAACGCGGCGCGGCTGGTCCTCGGGGAATCCGGGGAAGGGACGCCGCAGCTTCCCCTGGATGAGCACCGTGGTCCCGTGGAGCGGTGGCTGCTGTCACGCCATGAGGCATGTCGGGCCGCCGTGGACGAGGCGCTCGAGGACTACCGGTTCGACGCCGCTGCGCAGACGATCCACCGCTTCATCTGGTCGGAGCTCGCCGACTGGGGCCTGGAGATGGAGAAGCCCCGGCTGTACGAGGGGGAGCCCCCGGAACGAGCGGCAGCGGCATCGGTGCTGGCATGGGTGCTGGAACGGACCCTGCGGCTGCTCCACCCGTTCATGCCGTTCGTCACCGAAGAGATCTGGCAACGGTTCGCGGTCGGCGGCTCGATCGTGGTGGCCGACTGGCCGGAGCCTCATCCCGAGCATCGCGATGAGCAGGCCGAGGAACGATTCGCGTTCGCCGAAGATCTGGTTACCGCGGTGCGCAGCTTTAGAAGCGGCCACGGGTTGCCGCCCGGCGCGCCACTGACCGTGCGGGTGCGAACCGATGGCGAACGCCGATCGGTGCTGGAGGAGCTGAACGAGGAGATCCGCCGGGTGGCTCGGATCGACGACCTCCAGTCGCTCGACGGTCCCTCCGAGCCGGCAGGACATGCCCGGCTTGCGGTGCGCGACGCGGAGGTCCTGGTGCCGCTGGTCGGCGTCATCGACACGGATGTGGAGTGCGAGCGCATCCGCAAGCGCCTGGAGGGCATCGGTGCCGACGCGGAGAAAGCGGCGCGCAAGCTCGACACGCCGGGGTTCGTGTCCAAGGCCCCGGCGGAGGTGGTCGAGCAGCAGCGAGCCAAGCTCGCGTCACTGGAGGAGGAGCGAGCGGTCCTCGAAGCGCAGCTCTCCGAGCTGGGCTGCTGACGTGCGGTTCGCGGAGGCGGCCGCGGGGCTGGAAGCGCGCGGACCCGGCCGGATGGTCCCCGACCTCGACCGGATCCGGGCCCTGGCCGAGCTCCTGGACCATCCGGAGCGGACCTATCCCGTCATCCACGTGGCCGGGACGAACGGCAAGACGACCACCGCCCGGCTGATCGCTCGGATCCTGTGCGCGCACGGGTTGGCCACCGGCGTGTACACCTCCCCCCACCTGCAGACGGTGCGGGAACGCCTGGCCCTGTGCGACGAGCTCATCCCCGAGGATGAGTTCGCCGAGACATACGCCCACCTCCGACCGTTCCTGGACGAGGTGGATGGACGGGGCGAGCCTGTCACCTACTTCGAAGCCCTCACCGCCATGGGGTTCCTGTGGTTCGCCGACAAGCCCGTGGACGCCGCGGTGTTCGAGGTCGGGATGGGCGGAACGTGGGACGCCACCAACATCGCCGACGCCAAGGTCGCGGTGGTCCGGTCGATCGGCCTCGACCATCCCGAGCTGGGCTCGACGGTGCAGCAGGTCGCTGGAGAGAAAGCCGGCGTGATCAAGGAGGGCACCACGGTCATCGCCGACGCCTCCGAGGACCCCGCGGCGCGAGAGGTGATCGCCGCTCGCAGCGAAGAGGTGGGCGCCTCGCTGCTGGTGCTGGGGTCGGATGTCACCCTGGAGGATCTGATCCGGGCCGTGGGAGGCCAGGTCCTGCACATCGGTGGGACGAAGGCCGCCTACAAGGACCTGTTCCTGCCCCTGCACGGGGGCCATCAGGCCGAGAATGCGGCGGCCGCCATCGCCGCGTGCGAGGTGTTCCTCGGGCAGGCCCTGAGCGAGGACGCCCTCCGGGAGGCTCTGGCCGGAGCGACGTCACCGGGCCGGCTCGAGGTGGTTTCCCGTCATCCGCTCGTCGTGCTGGACGGCGCTCACAACCCCCACGCCGCACGGGCCCTGGCCCCGGCGGTGGACGAGGCGTTCACCTGGGCCGGGCTGCACCTGGTGGTGGGGATCCTGGAAACCAAGGACGCGGCCGGCGTGGTGTCCGCGCTCGCGCCGGTGGCCGACGCCACGTACGCGTGTGCCAACAGCCACGAACGTTCCCTCGCTCCCGAGCAGCTGGCCACGGTGTGCCGGGAGGCCGGCCTGGCCGCGTCCGCCTATCCCGACGTCGGCGCGGCATTGGACGCCGCGGAGACGGCCGCCGGCGACGACGATCTCATCCTGGTGACGGGCTCTCTGTACACTGTCGCGGACGCCCGCCCCCGCTACGTGAAGGATTGACGTGCCGAACGAGGAGACCTTGGTCATCGTCAAACCCGACGCGGTTCGTCGGGGGCTGATCGGCGAGATCTTTCGGCGCCTCGAAGAAAAGGGTCTTCGCGTCGCCGAGATGAGGCTCATGCGTATCGATCGGGACCTCGCCCAACGGCACTACGACGAGCACCGCGAGAAGCCGTTCTTCGGCGAGCTGGTGGAGTTCATCACCTCGGGCGACGTCGTGGTGGCGCGGATCGCCGGCGAGCAGGCCGTGACCGTAGTTCGCACGTTGATGGGGCCGACCGATCCCGTGGATGCGCCTCCCGGCACGATCCGAGGAGACTTCGCTACGGTCATCACCGAGAATCTCGTGCACGGCTCCGACTCGGCTGAATCGGCCAAGCGTGAGCTCGACCTGTTCTTCGGCTGACTCCCAGCACTCTCCTCAGCGAGCTACCGCTTCGCCTAGGTACCGAGAGACGCTGCGGGCTTTGCCGATCTCCCCGACCTCCGTATAATCCCCGGCCGGGGGAGGGGCGCCCGGAGCGAGGGCGCATGGCGGTACAAACCGCGCCCGACGGCCACGTGGGCCGCCGGCTGGCGCGTGCGAGGTCGATCCGAGGGGTGGACCTCGATCGGGCCGCGAACGACACGCGGATCGACCGGCGATACCTGCAGGCGTTGGAAGACAACGCCGGGCCCCGCGCATTCCCGGGCCCGATGTACGCGCCGATCTTCCTTCGCGAGTACGCACGCTATCTGGGCCTGAATCCGAAGCCGCTGGTCAGCGCGTACCGGACCGCACATCCGGATCTCGAACGGCCGTTGTTCGGACCTCCGCGGTCGCTGCTCCGCTCTCCGCATCGGTGGACCCGAGCCCTTCTGTCGGTGCTGTCCGTCGGCGGCCTAGTTGCCATCGTGACGCTGAACGCTCGCTCGGACAGCGACACGTCGGTGCCGGTCGCTGAGGTCCCCGCCCCCGCCTCGCCGATGCCGGCGGTAACCGCCGAACCTGCTCCGTCACCCATCCCTGGAGCGCCGACCGTTCCGATCCAGCTTCAGCTGGAGGTCGTTCGGGCCCCCAGCTGGATCCGCGTGGCCGAGGGCGAAACCGTTCTGGTCGAAGGGACGGAAGCCCCGGGCTACACGACCACGGTCCTGGCGGACGACGACCTCGACGTGGTGCTGGGCAACGCGGGGGCAGTGAGGGTGAGCATCGACGGTCGCAGGCTCCAACCGCTGGGGGTTGAGGGCGAGGTGTATGCTGGCCATCTGGTCGTCCGGGATGGACGGGCCCACTTCGTGGACGTCCCGTGAGGTCCAGAGCGGCAGGATTGCGCCATCTGGGAGCCTACGGTAGAAAGGGCCGATGCCTGACGGGCAGGACATGACTTCCCATTCCCCGAACGAACGCGAACGCCCAGAAGGACTTACTGGACTTCTAGGGCGCGATATGGCCGTTGACCTGGGCACGGCCAATACGCTCGTGTACGTCCGGGGCCGCGGCGTCGTCCTCAACGAGCCGTCCGTTGTCGCGCTGAACACCGAAAACAAGCAGGTGCTCTCGGTCGGGGCCGAGGCGAAGCGGATGATCGGCCGGACCCCCAGTCACATCCAGGCAGTGCGGCCGTTGAAGGACGGTGTGATCGCCGACTTCGACGTCACCGAGAAGATGCTCCGGTACTTCATCCAGAAGGTGCACACCCGCCGGCTGCTGGCCAAGCCGCGTGTCGTGGTGTGCGTTCCCTCCGGGATCACCGGCGTCGAGCAGCGAGCCGTCGAGGAAGCGACGATCTCCGCCGGCGCCCGAGCCGCCTACATCATCGAGGAGCCCATGGCCGCGGCCATCGGGGCGGGGATGCCCATCCACGAGCCGGTCGGATCCATGGTCGTCGACATCGGTGGCGGCACGACCGAGGTGGCGGTGATCTCCATGGGCGGGATCGTCACCGCCACGTCGGTGCGGGTCGGTGGCGACGAGCTCGACGAGGGGATCATCGCCTACGCGAAGAAGGAGTACTCGATCGTTCTCGGCGAGCGGACGGCGGAAGCACTGAAGCTGGCCATCGGCTCGGCGTTCCCCACCCCCGACGAGCACCTCGCCGAGATCAAGGGACGAGACCTCGTCAGCGGGTTGCCGAAGACCATCCAGATCTCCGCGGAGGAGGTTCGCCGGGCCATCGAGGAGCCGGTGAACGCCATCATCGACGCCATCAAGAACACGCTGGACCGGTGCCCGCCTGAGCTGGCCGCCGATCTCATGGACCAGGGCATCACCCTCACCGGCGGCGGAGCGCTCCTGCGGGGGCTGGACGAGCGGCTGAAGCACGAGACCGGCATGCCCGTGTTCATGGCGAAGGACCCGCTGTACTGCGTGGTGGTCGGATCCGGCCGGTGCCTCGAGGAGTTCGAGGCCATGCGCCGGGTGCTCGTCTCGTCCGGCCGCCGCTAACGCCTCGTGGCCACCTACGCCAAGCATCGCAGTACCCGTCTGCTCGTCGTCTCGCTGATGCTGGCCAGCCTGGTGACCATCACCGTGGACAGCCGCGGCGGCCGCGCGGGGCCGCTGGCCGCCCTGGGACGAGCCGGCGCGGCCATCATCGGCCCGATGCAGGAGGGCGTGTCCGCGGTGTTCCGGCCCGTGGGGTCGTTCTTCTCGAACGTGTTCCGGGCCGGCGCGCTGGCCCAGGAGAACACCGCGCTGCGCGAGCAGATCGGCCTGTTGCAGCGGCAGATCCAGGAGAACCTCACGCTTCGTCGGGAGCTCGAGGAGCTCCGGCGGCTCCTGGACATCGCCGAGATCCATGACATCGAGGGCGTGGGCGCCACGGTGATCGGCGAGGACACATCGAACTTCGAGTGGGCGGTGACCATCGACAAGGGCTCCGAGGACGGGGTGGTGGTCGACATGCCGGTCCTGGCTGGAGAGGGTCTCGTCGGCCGGGTCGTGGAGGTCTCATCGGGGCAGTCCAAGGTGCTGTTGATCATCGACCCGGATTCCGCGGTCGCCGCCAAGCTGTCGGCCAGCGGCGAGCGGGGCGTTCTCGGTGGCCAGCGCGAGGAGCTGCTCCAGTTCGAGCTGGTGGACCCGGCCACCGAGGTTCGCCCCGGTGAGCTGGTCGAGACGTCCGGCTACCAGCTGGAGTCCGGGCAGGAGGGGGTCTATCCGCCCGGCATCCCCATCGGGGAGGTGGCCCAGGTGGAGCCCGACGAGGCCGAGCTCACGCTCCGGGTGCTGGTTCGTCCCCACGTGGACTTCTCCCGCCTGAGCACGGTGATCATCGTCACGGGCACCACGAGCCTGATCCCGGAGGCCACGCCACCACCGCCCGGAGGATGAGCAACCCGCTCTTTGTAGACTGGCGCCGTGCGACGGACGCTTGCGTGGGCGGCGATCGTCGTCACCGCGCTTCTGCTCCAATCAACGATCTTCGCCCAGATCAAGCTGGGCGGCGCTCAGCCGGAGCTGATGTACCTGGTGACGATCGTCCTGGCCATGCTGGAAGGGCCCGCATCGGGGGCCGTGGGAGGGTTCTCGGCCGGCATGGCCCAGGACTTCCTGCTCAACGATCCCAAGGGCATCACCGCGCTGACCCTGACCCTGCTGGGGTACGTGGTCGGTACGGTCCGGCAGTACATCACGACCCCCAGCCCCACCCTTCCCACGCTCCTGGTCGCCGCGGCGACCGCGGCGGGGATCATCTTCTACGGCTTCGTGTCGTTCCTCCTGGGCCGGTTGCCCGGGGGGTTCCTGTTCCTGCTGCGGGTGGCCTTCCTGTCGGCCCTGTACAACGCGCTCCTCACCCCGCTGTTGTACCCGATGATCCGCCGGGTGGCGGAGCTGTCGAGGACCAAGAAGATCTTCCGGTGGTGAACTGATCCATGCCCCTCAGCAGACGGATGACCGCGCTGGCCGCGGTGATCGCGTTCGCCTTCGCCGCCCTGGTCACGCGGCTGTGGTTCCTGCAGGTCCTGGCGGCCGAGCAGTACCGGAGCCGGGCGGTGGGCAACTACGTCCGGGTCATCCCCTTGGCCGCCCCCCGGGGCCGGATCCTGGACCGAACCGGGGTGCCCATCGTCGACAACGGCCGGAACCTGGTCATCACCGTGGACCGCCAGGAGGTCAGCAACGAGACCGACCTGTTGAACCGGTTGGCGTCGCTGCTCCAGGTCCCGGTGGTCGAGCTGCAGGAGCGGTACAACGACCCCGACTTCCTCTCCTATCAGCCGGTCCCCGTGTACGAGGGAGCGCCGGAAGAGGTCGTGCTGTACATCGAGGAGCACGCCGACGAGTTCGCCGCGGTTGACTTCCAGGAGTCGGCGGCGCGTGAGTACACGGGACTGGCGCCGCACGTGCTCGGGTATCTCGGCGAGATCAGCCCCGACGAGCTTCGCGATCCGTCGTTCGCCGACCACCGTCCGGGGCAGCTGGTCGGCCGCGGCGGCGTAGAGCAGTTCTACGAGCACTACCTGCGCGGCGAGGACGGTTGGCTCAAGGAAGAGGTGAACGCCGCGGGACACGTGCAGGGAACGCTCGGCCGGCAAGCACCGATCCCGGGAAGCGACGTGGTGCTGTCGATCGACTCGCAGGCCCAGCGCTTGGCCGAGGACACGTTGACCGAAGCCGTGGGCGCGGCCCGAGGCATCTACGACTCGGAGTCGGGGAAGTATCTCCAGGCCACCGGCGGGGCGGTGATCGTCATGAACCCGGACGACGGGCACGTCCTGGCGCTGGCGTCGTTCCCGACGTACGACCCGCGCATCTTCCTGGATGGGCTGACCGAGAAGGAGTTCGACCGGCTCAAGCGACCGTCGACCGGGTTCCCGCTGAGCAACCGGGCCATCTCAGGGCTGTATCCACCGGGATCGACCTTCAAGCCGTTCGTGGCCACCACCGCGCTGAAGAGCGGCTACGCCAGCCCTAACGGCTTCTACCCATGCCCCGCGTCGTTCAAGGTTCCCGGCGACACCTCGGGAACCGTGTTCCGCAATTGGAAGGAGACGGACTCGGGGATCATCTCGTTCGCCGAGTCGCTGGTTCAGTCGTGCGACACGGTGTTCTACGGCTGGGGTCTTCGCTTTTACCAGGACCGAAAGGCTCGCGGGGAGTACTTCCAGCACGAGATCCGGAAGTGGGGGTTCGGCGAGCTCACCGGGGTCGACATCCCCGGAGAGACCCGGGGCCGGGTTCCCGACGCGAGCTGGAAGCAGCAGGTCCACGCGCAGTACCCCGATCTGTTCCCCGAGCCCACGTGGCTGCCCGGGGACAACATCAACCTCTCGATCGGCCAGGGTGACTTGCTCGTCACGCCGATGCAGATGGCGGTGGCCTACAGCGCGTTGGCCAACGGCGGAACCCTGTACCGGCCGCAGATCGCGCTTCGCATCCAGCGGGCCGACGGCAGCCTCGTGAAGCGATTCGAAGGGCAGGTCATCGGTCGGGTGCCGGCGGGGGGCGGCGTGCTGGCTCCGGTGAGCAACGCCCTCCGAGGGGTCGTGTCGTCTTCGACCGGTACGGCCGCGGCGGCGTTCGCCGGGTTCCCCGTGCCGGTGGCCGGAAAGACCGGCACCGCCGAGGTGGCCGGCAAGCAGCCGCACTCGTGGTTCGCGGCGTACGCACCGGCGGACGACCCGCAGTACGTGGTGGTGGCCGTGGTGGAGCAGGGTGGGCACGGGTCGCAGGTGGCGGCCCCGATCGTCCGCCGGGTCCTGGAGGGCTTGTTCAGCCTGGAGCCCGGGTCCTACCAGCTGGCGACGCCGACGGAGTAGGGAGACGCCGTGGAAGCGACGTGGGGACGATGGATCGGCCGGGAGAACGCCGCATTCCGCCACCTCGACCCGATGCTCATCTTCAGCGCGGTGCTCCTCAGCGTGTACGGGCTGTTCATGGTGTATTCGGCCACCAACCAGAGCCTGGCTTCGCTGAACGAGGATCCCGGCTTCTTCCTCAAGAAACAGCTCGGGTTCCTGATGCTCGGGCTGGTGGCGCTGCTGGTCACGGCGACGTTCGACTACCGGCTGGCCAAGGTGTACGCCACGGTGGCGTACGGCGCGGTGCTGTTCCTGCTGCTGGTGGTGCTCACCCCGATCGGGGACGAGACCGCGGGAGCCCAGCGGTGGATCAGCCTGTTCGGGTTCCAGTTCCAGCCCTCGGAGATGGCCAAGCTCACGCTGGTCGCTGCCGTGGCCGCGTACCTGACGGAGATCCACGGGACGTTGAAGCTGGAGCACCTGTGGCGGGCGGCGGGGATCGCCGGGGCGCCGATGGCCCTGATCTTCCTCCAGCCCGACGTGGGGACCACGATGGTGTTCGCCGCCATCGTCATCGGGCTCCTGGTGGTGGCCGGGGCCCGGGCCCGGCACATCCTGGTCCTGCTCAGCGCGGTGATCCTGGGGGCCATCGTGGCCTTCCACCTGGGGATCGTGAAGGACTACCAGGTGGCCCGGCTGACCAGCTTCCTGGATCCCGCGGCCGACCCGCTCCGGGCGGGCTACAACCGCCAGCAGGCCGAGATCGCCATCGGCTCGGGCGGGTTCCTGGGCCGGGGCTATCTGAACGGCACCCAGACCAACCTGGACTTCGTCCCCGAGCAGCACACGGACTTCGTCTTCACCGTGGTGGGCGAGGAGCTGGGCTTCGTGGGAGCCGTGGGTCTGCTCGGCCTGTACGCGCTCCTGCTGTGGCGAGGGTTCCGGATCGCGCTGATGTCCCGGGAGCCCTTCGGGACCCTCCTGGCCGTGGGGATCGTGTGCATGCTGGCCTTCCAGGTCTTCGTGAACATCGGGATGACCATGTGCATCATGCCGGTGACCGGCATCCCGTTACCCCTGGTCTCCTACGGGTGGACCTCGATGATCACGAACTGGATGGCCATCGGGCTCCTCCTGAACATCCACATGCGCCGATTCAAATAGCCGGGCCCGGGGGGCGGGAGGCTCCCCCTGCTATCCTGTGGTCGGTGCTGCAGTCCGACACCCCCGCGTCCCCCCTTCCGCCCCTGACGCCGTCTCCTGGGCCGAACACCGGTTCGAGCACGGCCTCGGGCGGGGATGCGGATCTGACGTCCGACGTGCCGGC
>DASZKM010000181.1:0-7643 GCA_035947055.1 Actinomycetota bacterium | reverse complement strand
GCGACGCCGACCGCTTCTGATGCCAGGGCGGCCATGGCCCGCACCCGCGTCTGCTCGGCGATGGCGAAGGCCTGATCGCCGCCGGCCAGGAGCTCGCCGTCCCTTGGCCCGACGGTGACCTCCCCCAGTCGGCGGGTCCCGTCCACCGTTGGAAGAACCCGCCACTCCACGGCGCGGTTCTTGTCCAGCGCGTACCAACCCTCGATCGTCCGGACCACGAGCAGGTCGGCGGCGTCGAGATCCACCACGTACTGGAACGGCTCTCCCTCGATGGCCGGCTCGTCCAGCCCCACCAGCGTGGCGATCCGATCGCCGGAGGCCACAGCGGACAGGAGGTCGGGACGGCGGGACAGCGCGGGCTGTGCCATGACCACCGAGCCGAGCCACGGCCCGGGGAACAGCCCCCGGCCGAGCTCCTCGGCCACGATGGACTCTTCGATGATCCCCAGCCCCGCGCCGCCGTGCTCCTCGGGCACGCTCACGCCCGCGATGCCGAGGCCGACGGCTTCCTTCCACAACCCGGGATCCCAGCCGTCGCCGTCCGCTGCCTCCGCCAGCCGTTCCGGGGTGACGCGACCCTGGACGAAGTCCCGCACGCTCTTGCGGAACAGCTCCTGTTCTTCCGTGTAGCTCAGGTCCACGCCTACCTCGACTTCGGGAGTCCCAGCACCCGCTCGGCGACGATGTTTCGGAGGATCTCGGACGTTCCGGCCTCGATGGTGTTGCCCAGGCTGCGCAGCTGGGCGTACTGCCACGTGGCCCGGCCACCGGGCCCCAGCGCTGCCTCCGGGCCCAGCACGTCCAGGGCCAACGACGTCAGCCGCTGGTTGGTCTCCGACCAGTGGAGCTTGGAGATCGACCCCTCCGAGCCCGGCACGCCGGTGCGGCGCATGGCCGAGAGCGCCCGGTGGTTGGTGAACCGCAGTGCCTGGACGCCGGCGAACAGCCGGGCCAGCCGGTCGCGGATCACCGGGTCCTGGATCGCGGTGCCCCCGTCGGCGGGAGTCCGGCGGGCCAGGTCGACCACCTGACGGAACCGGGTTTCGAGCAAGCCGGCGAGGATGAACCCCGCGCCGGCCCGTTCGTGGAGCAGCGTGGTGATGGCCACGCTCCATCCGTCGTTCACGTCGCCGACGCGGTCCTCGTCGGCTACTCGGACGCCGTCCAGGAAGATCTCGTTGAACTCGGCGTCACCGGTGATCTGCCGCAGCGGCCGCACCTCGACGCCCGGCGCGTGCATGTCCACCAGGAAGTACGTGATGCCCTTGTGCCTCGGCGCTTGCGGATCCGTTCGGGCCAGCAGGATGCAACGGTCCGCGACGTGGGCGAACGACGACCACACCTTCTGTCCGGTGATCAGCCAGCCGTCCCCGTCTCGCTCCGCGCGGGTCTGCAGGGAAGCCAGGTCGCTTCCCGATCCGGGCTCGCTGAATCCCTGGCACCACACCTCTTCCCCGGTGAGGATGGGCCGGAGGTACTTGCGTTTCTGCTCCTCGCTGCCTCGGGCCATGATCGTGGGGCCGGCCATGCCGATGCCGATCAAGCCGATGTGCTCGGGGACGTCCGCCCGGGCCAGTTCCTCGTACGCGATGGCCTGGAACGTGATGGAAAGGCCGCGGCCGCCGTACTCCTCGGGCCAGGTGATGCCGACGTATCCCGCGTCCGAGAGCTTGCGCGACCAGTCCTTCAGGAACCCCACGCGGTCCGGTGGGTCCACCCAATCCGGTGTTCCCCAGGCAGGGGGAAGGTTGCGAGCCAGCCAGGAGCGCAGCTCCTGGCGGAACTCCGCTTCCGCGGGCGTGTCGCGGAGGTCCACTGCCCCAATCTTACCGCTCGGTAGGTTCCGGCGGCTAATCGAGGGACGGCGAGAAGACGGTGAAAACGCCGCAGGCGGCGCTCGAACCGTGGTCCGCTCGCCGCCTGCGAAGACCTGGCCGTCTACAGCTCGAACTCGGTCTCGCCCTGACGTCCGCGGATGTAGATGACTGCCGCGATCACCAGGCCGAGGACTCCCAGGAGCAACAGGAACTTCTTCACGGGGCCCTCCTTCGCCGTTGGCAGGATGCTCCCCCGCAGATGGACCCCCCAAACCAGGAGGGCCCCCTAAGGGGCCCTCCGTGGTCGTCGCTTGTTTCGTTACTCCTGGGTCTGCGGGTTCAGATGGTCGAGCCTCGAGCCCCCGCCCCGGATGTTGGCCCGGAAGGACAGGAATCCCCTGGCGGTGTCCGGCTGGTGGACCCCGTCGGTGGCGTACACGGGGAGGGCTCTGCCGCCCCTCCGGAAGCTCGGACCCCGGTACGAGTAGGCCGACCAGTTATCCGACCCCCCGGGCCCGTCGGGCGCCATGTCGTAGTACGCCACTTCCCTGGGGTTCGTCGGATCGGTGAAATCGACGATGTCGACACCGCCCATGTACCACGCGTTTACCAACAGGTCACGCGATCCGGGCACCGGCAGTCCCATGTGGGCCGAGCAGTAGGCGCCCGGCTCGGGACGGAGCATGCCGACCTGGAACTCGCTGAGGAAGTCCCCGGTCCCACCGTCGACGAAGAACATCCTCCCCGTCAGGTGCGGCCCCCCGGGTTGCCACGTCCGCGGCTCCCACATCGTGATCGTGGGGCACCCGTCACCGAACGACTCGTCGATCCAGTTCACCACGCTTCCGTCGTTGCTGAAGGTGGCGGAGTGGAAGAAGTCGATCGCGCCGGGGATATTGCCGTCACCCCCCGCGCTGACGTCGTCGTCCGAGACCCAGAGTGGGTTGGACGTGTTAGGGATGCCGTTGGGACCGATCGTCCACAGCTGCCCCTGTTCGGCGCACGCCCCGGCGGCGAGCCGGAGCTGCACGTGGACGGCGATGTCGTGGCACGCGCGGGCAGCCGGCTCGAGGACTCCCGGCGCGCACGCTCCCGGCCCCCGCTCGCACCACTCGATCCTGTTGTCGGGGTCACCCGGGTAGTCGATCGGTTGCTGATTGATCTCCTCGGCGTCGGCGGGGTCGTCGAGAGGGACCTCGACGATCTGGATCACCCCGTGCTCGGGATCGTCAGGACTGCCCGGGTCACCGTCGTACGGGTTGGTGGCGTTGCCGGCGTTCTCGGTGCCGCACGTCGGCCCCGGCCGGAGCGGGTACGAGGAGACGTACACGATGAGCTCGCCCTGGGCCGCCCTTCCGGGCCACAGCGTGATGGTGTGGGCCCCGCAGTCGGTGTACACGGTGTCGATCTGCGTGATGTTCTGGAAGGGGTTGGCCGGGTCGTCGCTCAGCGTGAAGATCCGGACTCCCTCCCAACCGTCGGGGTCGTCGTGCGCGGCCCGAGCGGCTCCGCACTGGGGCCCCTCCATCGTGCGGTCGACCGCCGTCAGGAGCAGGTCCGGGATCTCGTTGCCGTTGCGATCCCACAGGATGGGATCGACCTGCGCTCCATCGCACGGGAAGTCCCGGAGCAGAACGGGCCGTGCGGGATCGGCGATGTCGAAGATCCGGAACCCTCCGACCGGCTGGTCGTTGCGATAGTAGCCGTGGACCGCGTAGTCGCCCCAGAACGCGATGTCCGAGTTGGTCTTCGCGTTCGGCGAACGGAACAGCAGGTCCATGTTCTTGTGCTTGTCGGCGTTGTGGGTGGCCACCGCGGGGACCGTCCCCGCCGACACTGCCACGGCCAATGCCGCAGGTAGAACCAATCGAGCGAAACGAAGCATGCGGGCTCCCTCCCTCGTACAGGTGCCCTCCCGGCGGCGCGAAGTCACTGCCGTCGGAAGGTCACGCGGGCACAGCGGCCCGTATTTGACTACGGCCTTTGTCGTATCCGCAAGGAGATGTTCCCTCAGGCCCGGGCGGCCCGGGCGCTCGGCCACCATGACGCCGACCCCAGCAGGACCGCGATGGAGGGCACCAGCAGGCTGCGGACCACGAACGTGTCCACCAGGATCCCGGTCGTGGCGGCGAATCCGAGCTGCACCATCCCATCCAGCGGCGCAGCCAGCAGCGCGGCGAACGTGCCGGCCAGGATGAGGCCGGCGGACGTGATGACCCTGCCGGTGGCTCCGAGCCCTCGGGCCACGGCGTCCCTGGCGTCGGTCCGCTCGGCCTCTTCCCGGATGCGTCCGCTGAGGAAGATGTTGTAGTCGGCGCCCAGGGCCACCAGCAGGACGAACAGGAAGTTCGGGAGCCACCACACAAGGCCGGGCTCGTCGAACAGCCCCTGGAACACCAGCGCGGTGAGCCCCAGCGTCGAGGCGAACGACAGCAGCACGGTCAGCACCAGGTAGACGGGGGCCACCACGCTCCGGAGCAGGATCATCAGCACGATCAGGACGCCGATGATCACCGCCCACACGATGACGATCATGTCCCTGCCCGAGACGTCCCGCACATCGGCGAAGAACGACGCGGCCCCGGTGACCAGGGGCTGGTCGGTCTCCAGCGGCGTGTCCCGGAACGACAGGCGCGTCACCTCGGTGATCTCGTGCGCGGCGTCCAGGGCCCGGTCCTCGTACGCCGAGCTGTTCAGCGTGACGAACACGCGCGTGGCCCGGCCGCCGTCCCCGGTAAAGAACGCCAGCTGTTCACGCAGCTTGGGGAACGCCTGAGCCAGCGACGCGGTGATGGCCACGTCGCCGGTCGGGTCGGGCAGGAGCCCGGATTCCTGGATGGTCGACGCTCCGGCAACCAGCTCCCGCCGGAGCCGCTCCAGCCCGGGGATGATGCGGCCGATGCCGGCCACCATCCGCTGCACGCCGCTCTCCAGACGCGCGAGCTGCGGCCCGACGTCTTCGAAGCCGGCTTCCAGCCGGGCCAGCCCCTCGTCGATGGCGCCCAAACCGTCGACGACCCGGGACACACCATCGTCGGCCCGGCGAAGCCCGTCGGCCAGCGCGCGAAGGGTTGGGGCGAGGCCCTCGTACTCGGGATCGAGCTTGCGCCCGGGGGGGCAGGCGGGGTCCGGTGGACCGAGCCCCGTCGGGTCCGGGCATCGCCCCGAGATCACCGCGAGCGCCTCGCCCACGTTCTTGGCCAGGTCCGGGAACCGGGGGTCGGTCCTGGCCACGGTGGTCTGTTTCAGGTTCTCCCAGGCCGCTTCGAGCGACGCCAGGGCAGGGTCGGCGCCCTCAGAGGCCAACCGTTCGAGGCCGCGCGCCGCCTCCTCGAGGGCGGGGCCGAGCCGCCCGAGGCCGCGCACGATGCGGTCGATGCCCGCCCGCATCCGCCCGATGCCTTCACGGGCCTGCGCCGCATCCGACCGCTGGTCGGGGACCCCGGCCAGGATCTGGCGGAGCCCGTCGCGCATCCGGCGGAGCGCGGAGACCGTCCGCTCCAGGCCCCGGTTCGCGCGGGGCAGCTGTTTCGTCAGCGACGCCACGTCGCCCAGCCCGACCGCCTGGAGCTGGGCCTGGCTGACCCCACCCTCGGTCGGCCGGGTGATCGAGCGGACCTCGGTGACGCCGGGGACCTTCCGCAGGTTCAGCGTCAGCTGATCGACCGCGGCGAACGCCTCGTCCGTCCACACCGTCTTTCGCGCCCGACCGATGACCACCATGGGCTGGACCTGGCCGGGGTGGAACGACCCCTCCAGCGCCTCGAATCCCCGCACCGAGTCCGCGGTCGGATCGAGCTCGCCGACCAGGTCGAAGGAGGTTCGGGCGCCGAGGAGCCCCAGCGCCGGCAGGATCAGGGCAACCGCCGACACGCCGAGAACGCGGCCCGGATGACGGAGCACGAACCGGGCCAGGCCTTCCCAGCTCATGCCGCCGCCTTCCGTCCGGCCCTGGGCCGCAGCTTGGTGGCCGGCGGCTCGGTCGGCTCGGGCACGGCCCGCCACGGCCAGAACGCCCACCTGCCCAGCACGGCCAGGAAGGCGGGGACCAGCGTCAGACCGGCCGCCACCGTGATCACCACCGCGATCGCCATGGCCGGCCCGGTGGTCCGGTACAGCCCGAACTCGGCGACGCCCTGGCTGGAGAAGCCGACGACGACGGTGGCCGCGCTCGAGGCGATGACCGCGCCGATGATGGCCATCGTGCCGACGAGCAGGCGCCGGCCCTCATCGCGCGGGACCTTGGCCCCGGCCAGCTCCTCCTTGTACCGGGACACGATGAAGAGGCAGTAGTCGGTCCCCGCGCCGAAGACGATGACGACCATGAACGTCTCCACCAGCGAGGACACCTTCAGCCCGGCGTCCGCCAGGAGGGCGACGATTCCTTGTGAAACGAGCAGCGCCAGCGCCACGGCGAGCAGCGGGACCAACGGCGTGACCGGGGATCGGTACACCCACAGCAAGATGGCCGAGACGAGAAGGATCGTGATCAGTGTGGTTCGGCGGACGGCCTCGTCGATGGCGTTGGACTGGTCGGCCCCGACGCCGGCGTTGCCCGTGAGGTGTGTCTCCAGCCCCTCGGGCGCACCGGCCGCGGCATGAGCGCGGATCGCGCCGACGGCGGCGTCCGTCTCCGGGGTGAACGGCGGCCGGCGGAATTGGATGACGAGGATGACCACCTTCCCGTCGGTGGAGCGAAGCACGCTGGCCAGCTCGGGACGGCTGTACGGCGACTGGGTGCCCCGGACGCCTTCGGGGGCATCGGGGGAGCGAAGCCAGGCCTCCTCCTGCCGGATGAACCCCTCGTCCGCGGGGGTGAGCCCCCCGTCGCGTCGGAACACCAGGGCGCCCGTGTTGCCGATGTCGTCCTCCGGCCAGATCCGGGCCAGGGCGAAGGCTCCCTGCACGCTGGGAGCGTCGTTGGACAGGAAGGCGGAGTTGTCTTGGGTGGCCACCTCGCGGAGCCGCGGGGTGGTCAGGACCAGGGCAGCGGCGACCCCCACCCAGATGAGAAGAACCGCCCAGGGGCGGCGGGCCACGCTGCGTGCGATGCGAGCAAGCATGGGTGGTGGCGACGTCGCCAGCGGGGTCATCCTACTTGGGTGACTGACCGTCGGTCAACGGCCAGCGGTGTCGCCGGAGACGGTTCTGGGTAAGCAGTGAATGGACCCCGTTGAAGGGAGCTGGGCATGGGCACGGCACTGCGTGAGAGAGCGGAGAAGGAGATCAGAGAGCGCGCTCGGGTGGCCGGCGAGCGGGCCCGCGACGTCGGTGGCCGCCTTGGCGGCCGGTTCGGCCAGGGCACGAACACCGCCCGCCAGCGCTTGGGGAAGGCCACCAAGGACACCCGGAGGAAGGTCGGTTACTGGGTGGCAGGCGAGCAGCCACCGAAGACCAGAACCCGACTGTGGGCGGCGATCGCCGTTGGCGCCGGCGCGGTGGCCGCATTCTTCTTGGATCCCGTGAGCGGCAAGCGCCGCCGGCACGTCACTCGAAGCTGGATCGCCGGGCGCTTCCGGCGAGCCGGCACCCGCACCGCGCGAGTCGGTCGGGCGGTGGGCTCCGAGGCATACGGCAAGTGGCAGGCCGTGAAGCACGCGGGCGAGGAAACGGATCCCGAGAACGACATCACATTGGCGGAGAAGGTCCGCAGTGAGGCGTTCGCGGGGCTCGATCTGCCGTCCCGCATCAACGTGAACGCGGAGAGCGGCGTCGTGTATCTGCGAGGACAGGTCAAGCGGCCCGACGAGATCAGGGACATCGAGCGCCGGGTCCGCGACATCCGCGGAGTGCGCGGCGTGGTGAACCTCCTTCACGTATCGGGGA
>DASZKM010000180.1:0-1908 GCA_035947055.1 Actinomycetota bacterium | reverse complement strand
TCGCCGCCGATGAGATGGATGTCGGACAGGTGGAGGATCCGCAGGTCGGATCCGCCCGCGGGTAGGATGTCCAGCCGGTAGCGGCCCACTCGATACCACCGGCGCTCCACGAAGACCGCGTACAGGATCACGGCGACGGCCACGGCGGCGACGACCACGACGACGAGCATGGGAGGGGGATTGTAGTTGGGGGAGGTCGCGGACCGGCTGTCGGCTCAGATCAAGGAGGCGCTGAAAGCAGGCGACCGCACCCGGCTGGACACGCTGCGGCTGCTGGCCGCCGCAGTGAAGAACCGCGAGATCGAGCTGGGTCACGACCTTACCGGTGACGAGCTGGTGGAAGTGGCCACCCGGGAGGTGAAGCGGCGCAAGGAGGCCGCCGAGGCCTACGAGCAGGCCGGGCGGTCCGAGCTCGCCGAGAAGGAGCGGAGCGAGCAGGCGCTGCTCGAGACGTACCTGCCGGCCCAGCTCTCTTCGCAGGAGGTCGAGGCGGCGGTGGACGAAGCCGTGGCCGCCACCGGCGCATCCGGACCGAAGGAGATGGGCAAGGTCATCGGGCACGTCATGCAACGCCACAAGGGACGTGTGGACGGCAACGAGGTGAAGCGGCTCGTGCAGGCCCGCCTGAGCGAGAGTTAGGCCTCAGGCTCGGGCGGCGGCGCGCCGGCCGCGTACCCGACCACGATGGCGACCGTGGATCCCTCCGGGATCTTCCCGCCGGCTCCGGGCGCCTGGGCGATGACCCGTCCGACCAGACGTGGATACTCGGTCGGCTCCCGGGTGACCTGAACCACGAACCCGCTCCTCTGTAGCTTGCTGGCGGCCGCGACCTCGCGAAGCCCCACCACGTTGGGGATCTCCTTTGTAGGAACGACTCCGCTGGAGATCCGGATCGTGACGCGGCTCCCGGCCACGGTCGACGCCCCGCCGGCGGGGGCCTGGGACACCACGACGTTGGCCGGCGGGGCGTGGGGGACGACCTCCACCTGCGGGGTGAAGTGGGCCTTGACCAGGATGTCCACGGCGTCGGCCTTCGTCTCGCCCACCACGTCGGGGATCCTGGCGGTTTCGGGCTCGGGGATCGGCGGAAGGCCTTCCGAAGGCTTCCCGCGCATGGCCACGAGCATGAAGTCCTGCCACACGGGAGCGGCCACCGTGCCGCCGTACGCGCCGGGCATCGGCGTGCGCGCTTCCTCGTGGCCCACCCACGTTGCCGCGCATACCTGACGGGTGCATCCCGAGAACCAGACGTCGGCCGAGTCGTTCGTCGTGCCCGTCTTGCCGAATGCGGGCCACTGTCCCAGGTTCGCCGCGGTCCCGGTCCCGCTCTCGATCACCAACCGGAGGAGTCCGGCGACCTTGTCGGCGATGTCACGGCTGACCGCCTGCTCGCAGTCCCCGTGCCTCTGTCGGAACAACTGGCCACCGGCCGGTCCGACGACGCGCTTGATGGCGAACGGCTCGCAGTGCACACCACGGTTCGCCAGGGTTCCGAAGGCCGAAGCCATCTCCAGCGGCGTGACCTCGTTGGTTCCCAGCGTGATCGAGCAGAACGGCGTCAGCGGACTGTCGATGCCCATCCGCTGGGCCACCTCGACGATCTTCGGCGGGCTCACGTCCACGGCCAGCTGGACGAACACGGCGTTGATGGACCTGGCGGTGGCGGTCCGGAGGTCGACGTACCCGCCGCCGCTTCCCTCCGCATTCACCGCGCGGTACTGGGGCGGTCCGTACGGCGTGCAGTTGACGATCTGCCCGGAGGCGGAGTTGTACACCTTCCCAAGCGGGATCCCTTCCTCGAACGCCGCCACGAGCGTGAACGGCTTGAAGGCCGAGCCCGACTGGCGTCCGGTCCCTCCCTGACCGGTGGCCAGGTTGACCTGGGACAGAACTTCCGCCAGTCCCAGG
>DASZKM010000179.1:0-6769 GCA_035947055.1 Actinomycetota bacterium | reverse complement strand
GGGAAGGAGGTTGACGCGCATGCTTATCCCTCGGGCAGCGCCAGTCCGAGTGAGACCGCCAGGAGAGGCTCCGCGGCGGCTGCCGTCTCTTCATCCATCTTCAGGCGGACGGACACCTTGGAGAACGGGCTTCCTCGCTCGACCCGAGCGGCGGCCCGCTCGGCCAGCATGTCGATCAGCCCCGGCATCTTCGATCCCCCGCCGGTGAGAAGCACCCGGGTGACCTGAGCGCCGGGATTCTGCGAACGATAGAAGTCGAACGACGACCCGATCTCCTCGACCAGCCTGCCGACCCTTCCTCGGAGCACGCCCTCGACGTCACCCGAGGGCTGGGTCCCCTCCACCGGCTCTCCCCGCTTCAGGAGCTCGGCGTCCTCCTCGGAGATGCCGAGGTTGCCGGACACGGCCGTGGTGACGTCCCGCCCCGCGGAGGGGAGGATGCGCACGAACCTGGCCACCCGCCGCTCGTGCACGCAGATGTTGGTCACGTCCGCTCCGATGTCGACCACGCCCTCGCCCCCGGCCTCGGCCTCGTCGAGCCCGAGCCCCTCGTCCTGACCGACCGCGCGGATCAGGGCGAAGGGCACGAGGTCGACGGCGACCGGCTCCAGCCGGGCCTCGAGAGCCGCCTCCACGAGCCGGTTGACCATGTCGCGCTGGGCAGCCACCACCAGGAGCCGGACCATCTTGGCCCCCTCCTCCTCGACCTCGGCGACCACGTCGTAGTCGAGGACCGCCTCCTCCACCGGGATCGGGATGAGCTCCTGTACCTGGAAAGGCAGCGACTGGCGGAGCTCCTTGGCCGGCAGCGAGGGCACGGTGACCTCCCGGACCACCACGCGCTGGTTGCCGACGCCGAGCGTCACCTGCTTGCTCTTGAACCCGCCTCGCTGCCACAGCTCCCGGATGGCCCGGGAGACGGCCTCCGCGTCACGGACCTCCCCGCTCTCCACGGCGCCCTCCACCAGCGGGACCTGAGCGGCCCGGACCAGTGCAGGCGGGTCGCCGGCGGTCACTTCGGCCGCGCGCACGGCCGTCGAGCCGATATCGAGCCCGACCCTCCCCCTGGCCATTACTCCTGCCCCTCCACCCGCACCGACCGCTCCGAGAGGTACTGGCTCACGTCGGATTCCCGGATCCGGTAGTTCTTGCCGACTCGGATCGCGGCCAGCTGCCCCGCCTTGATCAAGCGATAGACGGTCATGTTCGATACCCGCATCGTGGCCGCCACCTCGCCCACGGTGAGGAGGCGGTCGCCCACGAAGGGACGGCCACGGGGCGGCGGGGGTGGCATCGCTAGGAGCTCCCCAAATCGACCATCGTCAACATCTTCCACAACTCTCTCTCATTCCACAACTTTAACATCTTCAACAGGTGCTTCTTCCTCCCCTACTTGCACAGGTCGCACGAGAGGCGCGAACATAACAACGTCATCGGTTGCAGTCAATCGTTACCTTTAGCGCCGACAGGCAACTACAGTTGAATAACAGAACTGTTATTTACTGGTGTTACGGAGAGTGTCAGGAAATTCCGGTGATCGAGAGGTAAGCCCGAGCGATCGCCGGCCCTGCCAGGAGTCCCACCCCTCCCCCGGCGGCCAAGTACGGACCGAACGGCATCTGCTGCTTCCGACCGACGCGGAACACGGCCAGGGCCACGACACCTCCCAGACCGCCGCCGATGATCCCCACCGCCGCGGCGACCACGACGTTGGCGATCCCCACAGAGCCGGCCACCAGTCCGATCAGTCCGGCGAGCTTCACGTCCCCCATCCCCATCCCACGCGGGACGGCTACCGCGATGGCCAGGAGCGGGCCCCCGTAGGCGGCCATGGCGCCCAGGCCCCGGAGCACGCTCAGGTTCGTCCCGACGAGGTCGAGAACCAGGATGGCCACGAGCGACGTGGCCAGGGCCGGGTACACGATCCGGTTCGGGACGATCCTCCATCGGGCGTCGATGACCGCCAGAGCCAGCATCACGGCCAGGAATGCGGCTCCCAGGACGGCCACGGCCAGCTCCTCGAATACCAGCGCCGCCAGGACGAACAGCGCGGCGGTGGCGGCCTCCGTCACGGGGTACTCGAAGGAGATCCGCGTCCCGCATCCTCGGCATCGTCCCCGCAACGCCAGGAACGAGAGAAGGGGCACGTTCTCCCATGCCCGGACCTGCCGGCCGCAGTGTGGGCACTTGGAGCGACCGCCCAGCCCCTCTCCCCTGGGCACACGGTAGATCACGACGGTCAGGAACGAGCCGAACACCAGCCCGAAGGCGGCGAAGGCGGCGAGGCGGAGCATGTCCCGGCCGAGGATACGGCTGGCCTCAGGTGGTGACGACCTCGCGGATGTACACGATGTCCTCCGCGGCGGTCCCGCCGGCCAGCCCGGGGATCGGCAGCGGACGGTAGGTCATTCCAGTGCCGGACTTGAGGATGAGGGTGCCGGAGATGATCTGCCCTTCCAGGATCACGGCACTGGACCCCATGTTGACCGTGCACGGAGTGTGGAAGAACGTCAGGTAGCCTGGGTCGATGGTCGCGTTGTTACCGAACGTGATGTTGCACAACCCGCCGTCGTTGTCGTGGCCGAAGACGAGATACAGATTGCGGAGGTTGCCGTCGGAGGCCCACGTGGTGTTGTTGCCCATCGTGAGCGATCCATCGCTGACGATGGCCAGGTCACCGGTGAGCACGGGCGGATCGTCGGAGTAGTTCAGGTCGCAGTCGGCCTCGATCCGGACCACGTTCTTGCCTCCGGCCAGGCCGGCGATGAAGGTCTTGGCCGAGGCACAGTCGGCGAACGTCGAGACCGTGTAGCCGTTCCCGATCCACGCAGAGGGATCCCACGGAAAGGCGGGGAAGGGCTTGCTGGGGAACGGGGTGGGCGAGCTGGGGATACGGACGCCCCCGATCGTGCCGCCCCCAGCGGTGATCGTGGTCCCCGCCCGGGCGTCACCCACGATGGCCAGCTTGCTCTGCTGAACGGTGATCGAGGACGTCGAGGACGTGGCGTTGCCCAGGATCTGTGTGCTGGACCGCAACGAGATGGCGCCGCTGGCCACCACGTGGCGCTTGACCTGGGCCACGTTGTCCAGCGTCACGCTCCCGTTCGCGGTGACGTCTCCGGAGATGATGTCGTTCCCCTTCAGGACCACGTTGCCATTCGAATAAACGTTTCCGTCGTTGCCGGTCCGGCCGAAGACCTTGACGTTCGAGGGCAGGGTGAGGCTGCTGTTCACGTAGATCGAGACCCCCCCGAACTCCCCCGCCCCGACCGTGGACAGCTCGACGTACGCCTCCATGGTCCTGGTGGGAGTGGCGTTCGTCGTCGAACGGCCTTCGGAATGGATCAGGGCGTGGGTGGGCGATCCCACCGCCCCGAGGACCGATCCGGCAGCGCACGGGAGGGGGGTTCCGCTGACGTCGTAGAACGTCACCACGGCCTCGAACTGGGACGAGGGGCTGGTCGGCAAGACGTCGTTCTTCGAGCAGCTGTACTGGGCGGCCGGCACGCTCTGGAGATGGGTGAAGTACCAGTTGACGCCGGCCTCGGCGGCGGCGATGGACTGCACACGGCGGCGGTCGTAGTTGCTCTGCTCGCTGTTGTGGATGGCCAGCGTGACCGACGTGATCCCCAGGGTGACCACGACCATGGACACCAGCAGGGCGACGACCACGGCGATCCCCCGCTCGTCGGACAGCCGGTCGCGGATCCGTCGCATGTTCATCTCTATCCCGCCGGAGCCGGTTCGCAGACGCCCGACGTGTATCCGGACGGCACGTTCCGCCCAGTGAGCGTGGTCTCCAGGCGGACCGGCTCGCTGTCTGCGTCGGTCGGATTGATGTCGACGTAGAAGATGACGTCCACGCTGCGGAAAGCGGTCTCGGCGTTGTTGTCCATCTTGAAGGCCGCTTGATTGACGGTGGGATGGGCGTTGACGATGTTCTCGGCCACGGTCTGCCAGGAGGAGGCTGACCCAGGCTGCGCCGTCGGCCACGACCGGCGGAGGAGGCTGCCGTTCTGGATCCGGTACTGGACGCACTGGAACCCGGGAGTCCGGGTCGGGGCGTTGGCCTGGGTGTAGATCCGGAGCGACAGATGCCTGTACGGGGTGACCTCGTTCGCGGGGTCGTAGACGTAATTCGACGACCGGACCTCGCGGTCGAGCCGCTCGATGGCCAGACGAGCCTCGTCATTCGCCCGGCTCCGCTCGGTCTCGGTCAGGACAGCCCGGTTCATGTTGTCCAGGAAGCTCAGCAACGCCGCCAGGACCAGGACGAGGAGGGAGACGGTGACCATGAGCTCGGTCAGGGTCATGCCCCGTTCCTCTGCGCGGAGGCGGTTCAGGAGGGTCATGCCGGTGCCCGCCGGTACGAGGTGCTGACCCGGCCCCTCCCCGCGTTGAACGAGATGGTCAGATCCGCCTGCACCACGTCGTTCACCAGGAGGCGGTACCTGAACTCCCCCACGATGGGGGAACCGATGTTGGCCGTGGCCTCGGTGTTCGCTCCCGCCTGCTGCGCCCGGACGGTGGTCGACCGCTCCGTGGACAGCGTGTACTGGTTCCCGACCTTGCCCGTGATCTGGACGGTGACCTTGTCGCGGTTGGGTCCTACGTTCTGGTCGGTGATGTCGAGGTTCTCCGCCCTGATCCTTCCGCCAGCGGCGGGCACGGTCCGGGTCTCGTAACTCCCGCCCCTCCAGGACTGCAGCGTCCCGGCGACCGTGTAGGTTGGAGCGGCGCCACCGGGGCCCGACTCGGCCTGTGCGGTTGAGACGAAGTCGGCCAGCCGGACCCAGTAGCCGCTCCAGTTGCTCGGATTGTCGAACTCCTTCGGGAGCCCGCCCAGCCAGATCTCCGGCAGCCGCCAGCTGACGTTGCCCCGGACCAGGCCGGAGGGTCCACCCCCCGTCCGGCGGGTGTAGGCGGTGATCGGGGTGTCGAGGCTTCCCATCCGCATGATCTCCACGACGCCGATGTTCGGCACGACCAGGAACACCGAGGTGTCGAAGTCCCCATAGGGCGACTCGTTCCCGCTGTCGGGCTGGGTGGCGGCTCCGTAGGCGCAGGGCAGTCCGTCGGTCTGCAGGTTGCACGCGCTGGCACCGCCCGCCGCCGTGGCGCTGGTACTCTCCCCCTGGTCCCCGCCGTCGGTCCAGGACAGCAGGTATGTGCTGGCCGAACCGACCTGCTGGAAACCGAACGCCTGAGGGCTGACCAGACTTCGCTGATACGTCCCCGGCAGCGTGACGGGATCCGTATCCGCCTGCGAGCTCGCGGACGTGCCTGCGGAGGACGTCTCAACACCGCCCACGATGTTCACCAGTCCCGGCGCGTAGGTCGCGCCCTCGGTCCGGATGGTCTGCTCGGTCTGGACCGTGGACGAGATCTCGCTGAAGTCCGCGGCCATCTGCTCGAACGACACCCCCCCGACGGTTCCCGAGACCGAGATGCGGCCGCCGCCGGCACTGCCCGAGGCGAAGAAATACGCCTGACGCGGACCCGTGAACGGATGGGTGGAGGAGTCCACGCTTCCGGTCGGTGAGTACATGAGGGTGTTGACGTCGACGCTGTTCCGGACACCTCTTCGTTGCGCGGGGGTCCAGGTGACGATGGCGTTGATCCGGTACGCCCCGGCCGACGGAGCGTTCGCCGCCTCGGTCACGTACACGGACCAGTCGTAGGTGGAGCCGTAGTCGGGCGGTCCCACCGTGCCCTTGTTCGGCACCAGCGGCCTGACGTTCGGTCCCGCGTTGGTGTGGACGATCTTCTCCGCGGTGGGATCGGGGGGGCAGACCCGGAAGTAGTAGACGCCGGAGCAGACCCGGATGTTGGGGTCTCCGGTGAGCTGGTTCGTCTTCAGGCCTCGCTTGACCGACTCGTACGGGATGGCCCGGACCTCCTCGAGGAGCTGATTGGCGAGCTGGTTGGCCGTCTGCCGCTGCCGCGAGGCGGCGATGTCGGTGAAGGCCACGGTGGCCGTTCGGGCCAAGGCGAGGAGGGCGATGAACAGGACAGCCACGGCGACCATGACCTCTATCAGCGTGAAGCCCTCTTCCCTGCCGGCCCGGGACCGGAGGCGAGCGATGATCTGGTTCAGCGTCTTCATGTCGAAAGGGAGGCCTCCTCAGCCTCTGTGGGTATATCGGCGGGTTGGGGGGTCCACCTAAGCGCCCATCTGGGGGCACCGGAGGCGTGGTTCGCGGCCTCTCTGAGGGCCTAGCCGGGCCGCCAGTCCGGGAGCGCCAGGCACGCGGCGTAGGTAGCTGCGGTCCCCATCCCCCGGGCGATCCCGCCGGCCGAGGCGGTGTCGTCGGCCAGGCAGAACGCGGTGCCCGAGTCGCTGACCCGGTTGAGGACGACGGTCGTCGCCGTCACGCCCGCCACTCCGGTCAGCCCCACGGCCGGTGAGTCGCTGTCCACCCACTCCAGGCTGGGTTCGATTGCTTCGCCCTCCGCCGCGTTGAATCCGGCGTAGCTTTCGTCGTCCGTGTAGAACGCCTTGACCGCGATGAACCCGTTCCTGAGGTCGGACATGGCGGAGCGGTCCTGCGCACGCGCCCGAAGGCCAAGGAACGTCGGGATAGCGATGGCGATGAGGATGGCGATGATCAGGACGACGACCATGAGTTCGATGAGCGTGAATCCGTCCTGCTCCCGCACCCTGCTGCTGTTCAATGTCTCTCCTCTTGTTTGGGGCGCCTCGCCCTCTCCTGGTTATCGGCCGATCGACCCGCTCTCCTGAGCGGCCGCACAGACGAGAGAGGGGCCG
>DASZKM010000178.1:0-18870 GCA_035947055.1 Actinomycetota bacterium | reverse complement strand
GGCCAGGGGGCGCCCAGCCCGCGGAAGCGACGGGGCGCCCCGACCAAGGTCGTCCTCCTCAATGCCCGCGGAGGCCGGGTCAGCACACACCGCTTATCGGGCACCGTCGAGATCGGCCGGGCCAAGTCGTGCGCGATCCGGCCCGAGGACACCTACATCTCCCAGGAACACGCGAGGATCTCGAACCGCAACGGTTCCTGGGTGCTGGAGGACCTCGGCTCCACCAACGGGACGTACCTGAACCAGCGGCGGGTCACGGTGCCGACCGAGATCTCGGCCGGCGACAGGATCCGGGTGGGGAAGACGGTGCTCGAGGTTCGCCGGTGAGCTCGCGCTTCCGGGTCGGGGCCCGCACCGACGTGGGGAAGGTTCGCGAAGGCAACGAGGACGGGTTCATGGCCCGCGACCCCCTGTTCGCCGTGGCCGATGGCATGGGCGGTCACCGCGGTGGAGAGGTGGCATCGAAGCTGGCCCTGGACACGCTGAAGAAGGCGGCCGACCGCAGTCAGGCTTTGCCGGAGGTGGTCAAGGAAGCCAACCGGGTCGTGTACAGGAAAGCCGCCGCCGACCGGGCGCTTGCAGGGATGGGAACGACCCTTACCGCGATCCTGGCCGACGGCGAGCATCTCCGGCTGGCCCATGTCGGCGATTCGCGCGCCTACCTGGTGCGGGATGGAGAGCTGCAGCGGATCACCAAGGACCACACCGTCGTCGAGCGGATGGTGGAGGAGGGCCGGATCACCGCGGAAGAGGCCGAGATCCATCCACAGCGCAGCATCCTCACCCGGGCACTGGGCGTGGAGGAGGAGGTGCAGATCGACCAGGCCACGATCGAGGCTCACCCCGGCGACCGGATCGTGCTGTGCAGCGACGGACTGACCGGGATGATCGGCGAAGCGCGGATCCTCGACCTCCTGGACCGACACGAGGATCCCCAGTCCGCCAGCGACGCGCTGGTCGACGCGGCGAACGAAGCCGGCGGGCTCGACAACGTCACGGTTGTGGTCATCGACGTCGTCGACGGCGACGGCACCGGGGTTGCCGCTCCTCCCGCCGCATCACGCCGGCGCCTGCCCTCGTTCGTCTTGAGGGTGCTGGTCCCGCTGGTGCTGCTGATCGCGGCGCTGGTTTCCATCAAGCAGCTGTTCATCGACAACCAATGGTTCGTGGGGGAGTCCAACGGCAACGTGGCGGTGTTCCGGGGCATCCCCGCCCGGCCCCTGGGCCTGGATCTCGCGACCCTGGTCGAAGAAACACAGGTTCCCGTGGCGTCCGTCGTCACGATCCCCGCCTACCGAGACGTGGCCGAGGGGATCACGGCGTCCAGCGAAGAGGATGCCCGGGCCATCGTGGCCCAGATGGAGGCCGACCTGGCCGCCCGCGCGGCGGTGGTGCCGCCATGAGCGACGCTGTTCCCACGCCGGCGGCCCGGGCCCGGCGCAACACCGAACTGGGCCTCCTGATCATGGCCATCCTGGTGGGCCTCGGCGCCTACGCCCTGGTCGGCCTGGGGCTCCGCGGGGAGGTGCCGGCCGGGCTGCTCGGGTACGGGCTGGTGCTGGGCGGCGGGTACGTCGCGACGCACCTGCTGGTCCGGCGGTTCGCTCCGCAGGCCGATCCGGTCCTCCTGCCCGCGGCGCTCTTGCTGGCGGGCCTGGGGTTCGCGGCGATCTACCGTCTCCGTCCGGATCTCGCTGCAGCGCAGACGTTGTGGCTGCTGTTCGGCCTGGCGCTGTTCGCCGGGACGCTGATCGTGATCCGCCACCACCGCCAGCTGGATCAATACACGTACACGATCGGGGTCCTCGGCCTGGTGATGCTGCTGCTCCCGCTGGTCCCGGGGGTCGGCCGGACCATCCGCGGAGCGCAGCTGTGGGTGGCCATCGGCCCACTGCAGTTCCAGCCCGCCGAGATCGGCAAGGTGCTTCTGGTCATCTTCCTGGCTTCGTACGCCGCCGCTCGTCGAGAGCTGCTGAGCGTGGCCACGTGGCGACTGGGACCGATCACGCTGCCCGAGCCCCGGCACCTCGCCCCGCTCCTGCTGGCCTGGGGCGTGTCCCTGGTCGTGCTGTTCCTGGAGAAGGACCTGGGCTCCTCATTGCTGTTCTTCGGGTTCGTGGTCGTGGTGCTGTGGGTGGCGACCGGACGGCCGCAGTACCTGGTGCTCGGGCTGGTGCTGTTCGCGATCGGGGCCACGCTGGGCTACCTGGCCTTCGAGCACGTGCAGGATCGCGTAGCGGTCTGGTTCCATGCGCTGGATCCCCGATTCATCCAGGACGAGGGGTACCAGGTGGCACAGGCGCTGTTCGCCATGGCCACCGGGGGGATCCTGGGAACCGGACTGGGTGAAGGCCGCCCGGGCTTCATCCCCGACGCGCACACGGACTTCGTGTTCGCCGCGCTGGGCGAGGAGCTCGGCCTGCTGGGCACCACCGCGGTCCTGATGCTGTTCTTCCTGTTGATCTTTCGGGGGTTCCGGGCCGCGGTCCGCGCTCCCGACCCATTCGGGAAGCTTCTGGCCACCGGGCTGTCCACGGTCTTGGCCCTGCAAACGTTCGTGATCATCGGCGGGGCCACCCGTCTGATCCCGCTCACCGGCGTCACGCTGCCGTTCGTCTCGTACGGCGGATCGAGCCTGGTGGCCAACTTCGTCCTGCTGGCGTTGTTGGTCCGCATCTCCGGCGCGGAGACTCGGGATAGCCGGCCCCTCCCGGGCCAGACCACCGAGGTCGTGAGGCTGGACTGATGGAGCGACAGATCCGGCGGCTGGCGTTCGGGTTCCTGCTCCTGTTCGGCGCACTGATGGTGAACGTCAACTACATCCAGGTCATCGCGGCGGAGGACCTGGCGAACAACAACGCCAACAAGCGCCTGCTGATCCAGGAGTACGACATCGACCGGGGCGACATCCTGGCCACCGACCTGACCACTGTGCTGGCGGAGAGCCGACCCAGCGCCGGGACCCTCCGGTACCTGCGCGTCTATCCCGAGGCACCGCGACTGGGATACGCGCACATCACCGGCTTCTACTCGTTCGTGTTCGGACGAACGGAGCTGGAGCAGTCGTACAACGACTACCTGGCCGCCCGGGCCGACGAGCTGTTCCCGCAACGGATCTGGGACGAGATCTACGGACGCGACCAACGAGGAGCTTCCCTGGTGCTGACCATCGATCCTGAGCTTCAGCGGGTAGCCGCCGACGCGATGGGCGACGTCGAGGGAGCGGTGGCGGCCATCGACCCGCGCTCTGGCGAGGTGCTGGCCCTGTACTCGAATCCCACGTATGACCCGAATCCGGTCTCGTCGCACGACCCCGAGGAAGTTCGAGATTCCTACCGGGAGCTGGATCCCGAGGCGCCGGATTCGCGGCTGGTCTCCCGGGCAACCGATACGTTCTTCCCGCCGGGGTCCTCGTTCAAGATCGTCACCGCCGCGGCGGCGCTGGAGAACGGCTACGGGCCCGACACGCTCCTGGCCAACCCTCCGAAGCTGGACGTACCGCAGACCACCTCGGACATCGAGAACTTCGGGGGGACCCAGTGCCCGGGCGGCTCGGAGATCTCGCTGGCGGACGCTCTCCAGGTTTCCTGCAACGTCGCGTTCGGCCAGCTGGGTCTGGAGCTGGGAGCGGAGCGCCTGGTGGAGCAGGCCCAGCGATTCGGGTTCTCCCAGGACATCCCGTTCGACATCCCGTTCGTCGAGGCCGAGATCCCGCCGGTCGATGCGTTCGAGCAGGACCTGCCGGCCGTGGCCCAGTCGGCCATCGGCCAGCGGGACGTGCGGACCAACGTCCTGCACATGGCCCTCATCGCCGGAGCCATCGGGAACGGCGGGACGATGATGGCTCCCCGCCTCGTGCGAGAGATCCGGGATCCTCGAGGCCTTCCGTTCCGCACGTTGGGACCACGGGAATACGGCCAGCCGATGTCCGCCGAGAGCGCGTCGGCGCTGACCGACATGATGGTCTCGGTGGTCGAGGCGGGAACGGGGACCGCCGCCCAGATCTCGGGCATCTCCGTGGCCGGGAAGACGGGGACCGCGCAGACCGCCGAGGGCCAGGCCCCGCACGCGTGGTTCGTGTCGTTCGCTCCTGCCGAGGATCCGGAGATCGCCGTCGCGGTGGTCGTCCTCAACGGGGGCGACCTCGGCGCGGAGGCCACGGGTGGAGCCATCTCGGCCCCCATCGCCCGCCAGGTGATCGAAGCGCACCTGCGATAGCGGAACGACGAGCGATGACACAGCGGATCCTCAACGATCGGTACCGGGTCGAGGGAGTCTTGGGCGAGGGCGGCATGTCCTCGGTGTGGCGGGGCGTGGACACCGTGCTCGGCCGCCCGGTGGCCATCAAGGTCCTCCGGCCACGTCGGGGAGACGACTCGTTCGTGGCCCGGTTCCGCCGCGAGGCACAGGCCGCCGCCGCGCTGAACCACCCCAACATCGTGTCGGTGTACGACACGGGGTCCGACGACGGCGTGCAGTACATCGTGATGGAGCTGGTCGAAGGGGAGACGCTGGCCGACCTCCTCCGGCGGGAAGGACGGCTGCCGCCTCAACGCGCCGCCGAGATCGGGGCGGCCATTGCCCAGGCCCTGCACGCCGCGCACGGCGCGGGATTGGTCCACCGGGACGTGAAGCCCGGGAACGTCATGGTCACCCCGGCGGGCGAGGTGAAGGTGATGGACTTCGGGATCGCCCGCGCCGCGGCCGACGACACGCTGACGCAGACCGGCACCGTCGTGGGCACCGCGGCGTACCTCGCCCCCGAGCAGGCCCGGGGCGGCAAGGCCGACCCCCGCTCCGACGCGTACGCCCTGGGCTGCGTGCTGTACGAGATGGTGACGGGCACGCCTCCGTTCACCGGCGACTCGGCAGTGCAGGTCGCCTACCAGCACGTGAACGAGGAGCCCCGATCGCCGTCGGAGATCGTCCCCGTGCCGGCCGACCTCGAGGCGGTCATCATGCGGGCCCTGGCCAAGGACCCGGACCAGCGGTTCCCCTCGGCCAAAGCGATGCTCAATGCTCTTTCCGGGAGCGCTGCCGGGCAGGACACCGCGCCGGGCCCGCCCCCGACGGACGTCATGCCCACCGCGGCCCTCCCCACGCTGCGCTCCCGCCGGTGGTGGCCGGTGGTGGCCGCGGTTGTCGGCCTGCTCCTGGTGGGTGCGGGGCTCTTCGCTCTGGCAGCGGGGGACGGCGGGACCGGACGTCGCGACCCCGACCGCCCGCGCGCCGCCGCGAAGCGGGAAGCCAGAAGGACGCCTTCGCCCCCTGCCACCGTGGCAGAGGCATTCGACTCCATCGAGCAGGTGGTGGCCGACGCAGCGTTCTCGGGGGGCATGTCCGAGGACGCGGCCAAGAAGCTGCTGGAGCGATCCCAGAACGCCGAGGCCGCGTATCTCAGTGGCAACCCCGTGTCGGCGCTGGAAGAGCTGGCCAAAGCCCAGGAAGACATCGCGAAGGCGCTCTCGGATGGCGAGATGACGGAGCCGGCGGCGATCGAGGTGTCGCTGGCCTTCGGGCAAGCCAGGTCGCTGCTCGAAGATCTGCCCGCGCCGAGCCCTTCGCCCACCCCGACGCCGGAGGAGGAAGAGGAAGAGGGTGGCGACGGCGGGCCGGGAAACAGCGAGTTCGCGCCGGGTCACAACAAGGGGAAGGGAAAGGGAGAGGACGACTGACGTTCGGCCGAATACCAGAGGCTAGAGTGTCCGCGGTGAGGGGATCACCGTGAACCAGCCGAAGAAACGCGTGCTCGCCGGCCGCTATCAGCTGGAAGCACCGCTCGGTCAGGGCGGAATGGCCAAGGTCTTCAGAGCCACCGACACCGTTCTGAACCGCCAGGTCGCCGTCAAGGTGCTGTCGCCCCAGTTCGCCAGCGACGAGGCGTTCGTGGCCCGGTTCCGTCGCGAGGCACAGGCCGCGGCCGGGCTCAATCATCCGAACATCGTCTCGGTCTTCGACACCGGCTCGCAGGGCGAGGTGCACTTCATCGTCATGGAATACGTCGAGGGTCGAACGCTCCGCGACGTCATCCACCAGGAAGGACCGCTGCTGCCGGAGCGCGCCGTGGAGATCGCCGCCGCCGTGGCTCTGGCCCTGGCCGCGGCTCACGAGGCGGGCCTGGTGCACCGCGACGTCAAGCCCGGGAACGTCATGCTGACCAAGGACGGTGAGGTCAAGGTCATGGACTTCGGCATCGCCCGGACATCCACGGGCGACACGTTGACCCAGACCGCCACGGTGCTCGGAACCGCGTCGTACCTCTCGCCGGAACAGGCCCAGAGCCAGCCGGTCGATCCCCGCTCCGACATCTATTCGCTGGGCTGCGTGCTGTACGAGATGCTCACCGGGCAACCGCCGTTCACCGGTGAGTCGCCGGTATCCATCGCCTACAAGCACGTCCGGGAGACGCCCGTGCCGCCGGGCCGCAAGAACGCCGACGTTCCCCAGTCCATCGACTCCGTGGTCATGAAGTGCCTGGCCAAGAACCCGGCCAACCGGTACGAGACCGCCGACGAGCTGCGGCAGGATCTGGAGCGTCTGAGCCACGGGATGGCGCCGCTGGCCCCTCCCGTGCTGGCCGGCGATCCCACCGAGGTCGTCACCGCCGGCGAGGGCACGCGAGTGATGACCGGACCCATCCCTCCGGACGAGGGCCAGGGCCGGCGGTGGCTTCCCATCGTCGCCGTGGTCGGCGTCCTCGCCCTGCTGGGGGTGGCCGCGTTCTTCCTGGTCCGCTCGCTACTGCCGGCGCCCGCCCAGACCGTGCGGGTACCCGACGTCGTAGGCCTCGAGGAGGAGCGGGCCATCGAGGAGTTGGAGCGGGTCCGGCTGGAAGCCATCGTGGAGGAACGCCGGTTCGACGAGGAAGTCGAGCGCGGCGAGGTCCTGGAGCAGGATCCCGCCGACGGCACGATGGTTGAGCAGGGGGCCCGGGTGAACCTCGTGGTGTCGAAGGGCCCGAAACCTGTGGAGGTTCCCGACCTTACCGGGCTTACCGAGGACGGAGCGGCCGACGCGCTGGCCGAGGCGGGGCTCATCCTGGGCGGGGTCGAAGAGCGGGATAGCCTTGAGGAGGAGGGAACGGTCATCGAGCAGGACCCGCCTCAGGGCACCCGGGTGGACCCGGAGAGCGAGGTCGACATCGTGCTTTCGTCCGGCCCGGCAACCGTGACCGTCCCCAACGTGATCTGCGTCGACGTCGATGAGGCCCAAGGCGAGATCACCGCGGCAGGGCTCCAGTTCGACGTGGTGGGGTCCGGGTTCTCCGACGAGTGCCCGGAGGGGACCGTGTCGGACCAGGAGCCGGAGGGTGGTTCGGAAGTGCCGGAGGGATCGACGGTGCGCGTCCTCCAGTCACGGGGGCCGGAGCCCATCCCCACGCCCACCCCGACGCCCCCGGTTCCGACGTTCTAGCCGGGCCGGGTGTCATCCCCCTGGAGTACGATCGGCGCCGTGCCGCTGTGGTTCGCCGGTGACGACCTGACCGACGAAGAGCGCACGGTCCTCGCTCCGTACGTGACAAACCTCGACGGGCCCGTGTTCGCCCTGGTCAACCTGCCGGAAGTCACCAAGGGCGCCTTGTTCGCCCGGTACTCACGCTCCCCCAAGTCGCTCCGACGGCTGTTCCTGGACGAGTTCGCCGAAGCCGCCGGGCCGGGCGCCACACCAAAGAACGTTGGCGTGAAGCGCGCCGAGGACCTGTACGAGCGGGTCTTCCTGGAGTACGGGGACGACTCCGTGGCGCAGCTGGGAGGGGTCCACCTGGCCTGCGAGCAGTCCTCGCAGATCCTGGCCAAGGTCCTGGAGTGGGGCCGGCTCGCGGCATACCTGGAGCAATCCACGCGGTACGTGCCGTTCGACGATCGCCCCGGAGGCCGGTGGCGGTACGTGATCCCGCCGGAGGTGGAGGCGGAGGGGAAGGCCAACCGTTATCGCGCCCTGGCCGACGGGGCGTTCGAGACATATGCGCGGTGGCTCGATCCCATGCAGGACCTGTTCCGCAAGCTGTATCCGAAGGAACCCTCCGACTCGGACTTCGTGTACCGCTCGACGATCCGGGCCAAGGCGTGCGACGCGCTGCGCGGGCTCCTTCCCGCCGCCACGCGTACGAACGTGGGGATCTACGCAACCGGCCAGGCCTACGAGCAGCTGCTCCTCCGCATGCGGGCCCACCCGCTGGAGGAGGTCAGGGCGTACGGCGACCTGATGCTGACCGAGCTTCGCAAGGTGATCCCCGCGTTCCTCCGCCGCGTCGATGTCCCCGAACGCGGCGGGGCGTGGTCCGAGTACCTGGTGGAGACCCGCGCCCGTGCCGAGGCCGCGGCCGCGACGATCCTGGCGAACGAGCGGCCGGAGCCCCGGCCCGAAGTGGTGCTCACCGATTTCGATCCCGACGCCGAGCTCAAGGTCACCGCGGCTGCGCTGTACGCGGCGTCCGACCTTCCCGACGACCAGCTGCTGGAAGCGGCCCGGCGGATGAGCACGGAGCAACGGGCGGAGGTCCTCCGAGCATACGTGGGTGACCGGACGAACCGACGCCACCGGCCGGGCCGGGCGTTCGAGCGAACCGCGTACCGCTTCGACGTCCTGTGTGACTACGGTGCGTTCCGCGATCTGCAGCGGCACCGGTTGCTGACCATCGAGTGGCAGCGGCTGTCGCCGGCACATGGCTACGAGCGGCCGCCAGAGATCGAGGAAGCGGGAGCGGCCGGTGACTGGGACCGGACCATGGAGGAATCGTCAGAGCTGTACGACGAGCTGCGGCCTCTCGGCGACGTCGCGCAGTACGCAGTTTCGATGGCCTACCGGATCCGGTTCGTCATGCAGATGAACGCCCGGGAGGCCATGCACCTCATCGAGCTGCGGACCACGCCCCAGGGCCATCCCGTATATCGCCGGGTCGGCCAGGAGATGCACCGGCTGATCGCCGAGGAGGCGGGACATCGGGCCATCGCCGACGCCATGCGCTTCGCGGATCACTCCTCGGTGGAGCTGGAACGCTTGGAGGCAGAACGACGGACCGAAGCGCGTCGTCGAGCGCTGGGGACCGCGTGAGCCGGCAGACAGCGGTGCTGGTGGCGCTGATCGCTATCGCCCTTGCCGCGCTGTTCATCTCTGTGGGCTCGCTGATCCTCCTGCGCCGGAATGAGCCCGACCGCCAGACCTCGGACGCGACTGGGCGTTCCTGATTTGACTCACTGTGTCGTCGTCGGCTAACTAGAGGCTTCCCTACAGGAAGGCACAGGCATGAGACGGCTGCTGTCGTTTCCGTTCTTCTTGATCGCGGTGGGCGCGTTCTTCCTTCCGTTCTTCATGGTCACATGTGCCGGCCTCGGCGAGCTGCCGGAGCAGGCGGGACAGGAGCCCCCCGAAGTCACCGGCTACGAGCTCGCGGCGGGAACCGCCGAGGACGAGCTGGCCGAAGGGCAGGACTTCACACAGACCCCTGAGATCCCGCTCCCCGACATCCCTGGACTCCCCACGCCCGACATCGAGCTCCCCACGCCGGAGGTCACCACCGCGCCGGAAGGCGTGGCAGCCGACTTCGACCTCGGCATGGTCCAGATCTACGCTCTGGCCGCCGCCGGTGCTCTCGTCCTCGGCGCGATCTTGTCGCTGGTCGGGCAGCGGTTCGGCGGAGGCATGGCCCTGCTGTTCGGCGCCGCCGCTGCCGGAGCGCTGTACCTGCTGTTCACCGAGTTCAAGGACGTGATCCTCGACTCCGTGAGTCCCGAGTTCGCCGCGCTGATCGAGGTGAGGCCGCAGATCGGGTACTGGGTAGCCATCGGAGGAGGGGGCGTTGCGGCGCTTCTCGGATTGCTCCGGCTGTTCGTGGGAGCCCCACGAGGAGGCAAGGCGGTGGGCTTCACCGCGGCGCCGACCGCCGCACCGGCTGCGGCGGACACCACGGAGACGACACGGCCCGAGGACATGCCACCACCCGTGGAGCCGCCTCGCGCGGAGCCGCCGCCGCCTCCACCGCCCGCGCAGCCACCTCCCACGCCACCGCCGCCCCCCAGCCCGCCGGCGGAGGAACCTCCCGAGGAGAGCCCTCCCCCGCCGCCGCGCTAAGGCCAGAGCCCGGAGGCGCCTTAGGCGGCTAGGACTTCGTCTTCGCGCCGCCCGCGGTCTTCTGCTTCTCCTCTTCCAGGAGAACGCGGCGAAGGACCTTGCCCACCATCGTGGTGGGCAGCTCGTCCCGGAACTCCACCGCCTTCGGAGCGCGGTACCCGGTCAGCCCGTGCTTCTCGTCCTTGGACCAGGTCAGGATCTCTTCCTCGGTGGCGCTCTGGCCCGGCTTCAGGACCACGAACGCCTTGACGGCCTCGCCGGTCTTCTTGTCGGGCACACCGACCACGCATACCTGGGCGATCTTGGGGTGCCGATACAGGACCTGCTCGACATCGGTGGGGTACACGTTGAACCCCGACACGAGGACCATGTCCTTCTTCCGGTCGACGATGGCGAAGTAGCCGTCGTCGTCCATCTTGGCGATGTCCCCGGTGTGCAGCCACCGGATGCCGTCCTTGTGCACGCGGATCATGTCGTCGGTCTCGTCGGGCCGGTTCCAGTAGCCCTTCATGACCTGCGGCCCGGCGATGCACAGCTCTCCTTCCTGTCCGTGAGCCACTTCCTTCTCCGGGTCGTCCAGATCGACGATCTTGCAGTCGGTGTCGGGCAGCGGGAGACCGATCGTGCCGAACTTCCGCTTGCCGTAGATCGGATTGATGTGGGTGACCGGTGAGGTCTCGCTGAGCCCGTACCCCTCGACCAGCCGCCCTCCCGTGATCGACTCGAACTTCTCGGCCACCGCTACCGGGAGCGGCGCAGCGCCGGAGAAACAGGCCCGGATCGACGACAGGTCATGCTTCCGGCTCTCCGGGGACTCGTTGATCGCGATGTAGATCCGGGGAACACCGGGGAACAGCGTGGGCTTCTCCTTGTCGATGGCCTTCAGGGCCATGTCCAGCTCGAACCGCGGCAACAGCACCAGCTTCATCGCTCCGCGGATGCCCACGTTCATCACGGCCTGGAGCCCGTAGGAATGGAAGAACGGAAGCACGCACATGATGGCGTCCTTGCCCTCCTCGACGTCCACGAACCACGACCGGGTCTGGAGCACGTTGCTCACCAGGTTGTAGTGGGTGAGCCCGGCCCCCTTGGACAACCCGGTCGTTCCGCCGGTGTAGACGAAGGCGGCCACGTCCTCGATCGGATCCACCTTCAGCGGCGGGAGCTCACCGTGCGACTGCTTCATGAGGTCGGACCACCACAGCACGTCGGCACCCTCGGGCACCGGCGGCCAGGCCCGGCCCTCGTGCTGGGCCTCCTTCTTCTGCTTCAGCGGCGCCAGCTTGTTGATGGGCCAGCCGAGGTAGTCGCCGATCTTGGTGACGATGACCTTCTTCAGGCCAACCTCGTCCTTCACCGCGGCGACCAGCGGGTACAGCAGGTCCAGCGTGATGAGGATCTCGATGCCGGCGTCGCGGAGCTGGTGGCTGAGCTCGCGCTGGGTGTACAGCGGGTTGTTTCCCACCGCGACGGCGCCCAGCCGCTGGATGCCGTACCACGCCACCACGAACTGGGGGCAGTTCGGCAACAGCAGGCCGATCCGGTCGCCTTTCTTGACCCCCAACGATGCCAGGGCACCGGCGAACCGCTCGGCCTGGTCCTTGAGCTGGCGGTAGGTGAGCTTCTTGGCCCTCGGCGCGACCGGGAAGGCGATGGCCGGCCGGTGGGGGAACTTCTCGGCGCTTTCCTCGAGCAGCCACCACACCGGCTTCTCCGGGTAGGGCTCCAACGAAGGAGGAACGTCGGGAGGGTAGTTCTTGATCCAGGGACGCTCGCGCTCGCGCTGGGCCATGTCGCGCTCCTTTCAGTGCTTCGGGCCGCGATTATGTCGCTCAGGAAGGTCTCCGGACAACCCACACCTCGGTTGCCGGGCCTGGAGACGTCCCCTACCGTGGTCTGACCGCCGGTCAGAAGGGACATCGTTGAGTTCGAACCCCTGGGTCGAGGCGTTGCGGGAAGGAGCAGGACGGGCGATGCCCTCGTTCGAGGGCGAGCTGCGAGCTCCCGGTCTCCAGGGGCCGGTGGAGATCCTCCGTGACCGGTGGGGGGTCCCCCACATCTACGCCAGCAACATCCACGACCTGTACTTCGCACAGGGCTACGTCCTGGCCGCGGAGCGAGGGTTCCAGATCGAGCTCCTGGCCCGCCTGGCGCTGGGCCGACTCTCCGAGGTGTTCGGCGAGCTGACGCTCCCCGTCGACCGGTTCGTGCGAACGGTGGGATGGAACAGGGCCGCGCACCGGATCGCCGCCCGGCGAGACGATCTGTCGCGGGAGATCGAGGGCGCGATCCACGCGGGAGGACGGTTCGCGCTGGAGTCGGCTCCGGCGCCGCCGCTGGAGTGCCAGGTGTTGGAGGTCGAGCCGTGGGCGCCCGCCGACGAGGAGGAAGCCGGCATCGTCGGCGCGGCCTTCGCCGTGTTCATGGCCTGGAGCCTGTCCCGCGGGTGGGACAACGACCTGCTCCGGGCCGAGCTGGCGGCCCGGCTGGGCCCGGACGTCGTGCCGATGCTGTTCCCCGATGTGCCCATCGAGCAGGCCCCGGTCCGTCCCGGAGGCGATGGGCATGCGGCCCGCCTCGCGCTCCTGGAGCGGGCGGTCCTGCCACCGTCGGGGCAGGGCTCGAACAACTGGGTGGTGTCGGGGAAGCGTTCGGTCACCGGGAAGCCGCTGCTGGCCGACGATCCCCACCTGGCCGTGGCCTGCCCGTCGCTGTGGTTCGAGTGTCATCTGTCGGCGCCGGGCGTCGACGTGGCCGGCATCGCGCTTCCCCTGGGCGGCGGAGTGGTCATCGGGCACAACGACCGCATCGCCTGGGGCTTCACCAACACCGAAGGCGACGTCCAGGACCTGTACCTGGAACGCCTCTCGGATGATGGAACGAAGTACGAGGCGAACGGATCGTGGGAACCGCTGGTCGTGCACCGCGAGGAGATCGCGGTCCGGGGCCGCGACGAGCCGGAGGTCCTGGAGGTTCGGGAGACCCGTCACGGGCCGATCCTGGACTCTTACCTGATCGGCATCGCCGAGCCCGCGGTGGTGGAAGGGGGGATCAAGCAACCGTACGCGCTGCGGTGGGTGGGGCTCGAGGATGGCGTCCAGCCGTCGACGATCCACCGTCTCGACACGGCCCGGAACTGGGACGAGTTCCGCGCGGCGCTAGAGGGGTGGACCTGTCCAGGCCAGAACGTTGTCTACGCCGATGTCGACGGGAACATCGGCTACCAGCTCACCGGCAAGTATCCGATCCGCCGCGCAGGCGACGGCACCCTCCCGGTGCCGGGATGGAACGACGAGCACGAGTGGGACGGATGGATCCCCTACGAGGAGCTCCCCCGGGCGTTCAATCCCGAGGTCGGATACATCGCCACGGCGAACCACCGGCCGTACGACGAGTCCTATCGGCACAACATCGGGCACGAGTTCCTTCCGCCGTTCCGGGCCCGGCGCATCGTGCAGCTGCTGACGTCCCGAGAGCGGCACTCCCGGGAGACGTTCGCCGCCATGCAGCGCGACACGATGTCGCTTCCCGCCCAGCTGATCACGCCCTACCTCCTGGAGGTGGAGCCCGAGGACGACCGCCAGAAGCAGGCCATCGCCCTCCTGGGCGAATGGGACCACGACCTTGGGATCGACTCCGCCCCAGCCGCGATCTACCAGGCGTGGTGCGTCCATCTGTCCCGCACCGTCCTCCTCCCGCTGCTGGGCGAGGAGCTGTTCACCCACTTCTACGGCCGGCGCCAGTGGACCACCGGCTTTCACTACCAGGTGCTGCCCAACTTGCTGGCTTTCCCCACGGCGACCTGGTTCGGCGCGGACGGCATCGAGGCTCGCGACCGGGCGCTGCGCCAGGCGCTCGACGCGGCGCTGGACGAGCTGACGTCGCGGCTGGGCGATGAGATGACCGCCTGGCGGTGGGGGGCGCTGCACCGGGCCCGGTTCGCCGGGCGGCTGGCGATCATCCCCGACCTGTCGGAGATGCTCACGGCCGGCGAGGTGGAGCTGGGCGGCGACGAGCAGACCATCAACCAGGGATTGTTCGAGCCGGGATGGTCGTACGAGGTCGTGGTGGCGCCGTCGTGGCGTCAGATCCTGGACGTGTCCGACTGGGACGCGTCGGTCGGCGTCCACGCCCCCGGGCAGTCGGGCCATCCGGCCAGCCCGCACTTCCGGGATCAGGTGGAGCGGTGGGCCCGGGTCGACCACCATCCGCTGCCGTTCAGCCGCCAGGCGGTGGAAGCGGCGGCGGAGACGACGCTTCGCCTGCTGCCGACCTAGATCGGCGCCGCGCTACAGGCTCTCGAAGGCCAGGCCCTTCTTCCGCAATCCAGTGATGATCCGGGGAAGGGCCTTCACGGTGGCCGTCCGGTTGCCGCCCCCGTCGTGCAGCAGGACGATCGAGCCGGGCTCCGCCTCCCGCACCACCCGGCGCGCCACGACTCGCGGCGGGAGCCCCGCGAAGTCCTCGGCGTCGACCGACCAGAGGATGATGCGCTCGCCCTCTGCTGCCGCCACGTCTCGGACGGCTCCGGACCACGATCCTCCAGGCGGACGGAACCCCGCCGATCGCTCGCCCAGTTCCGTCACGACCCCATGTCCTCGCTCGATCTGCTCCCGGATCTCGTGCAGCGGAAGGTCGGCGAAGGGACGGGTCCCGGGATGGTGCATCGAATGGTTGCCGAGCGACATCCCGGACTCGACAAGACGCCGGACGACATCCGGGTATCGACGGGCCAGATACCCAACCACGAAGAATGTGGCCGGCACGTTTCGCTGCCGGAGGGTGCGCAGGATGCGCAGCGTGTACCGAGGCGAAGGTCCGTCGTCGAACGTCAGGGCCACCGCGGGCCGGACCGTCGCCTCCCCCACGGGCCGGAACGTGGCCGACACCAGCTTCCCGGAGAGGGTTCCCTTGGTGATGATCTGCTCTCCGCCCACCGTTCCCAGGTATGCCTGCGGGTTGGGGATCGTTCCCGCCCGGACCCGCAGGGTGTCCACGGTGACCGGCTCAACGCGGTCAACCCCCGCCACCAGCTCGACCGCGTCGCCGTCGTGGAGCGCGGTGCCCGCGGCCGCCGGTTGGCCGTTCACCACGACGTGCCCGGGGTAGAAGTCCCGGCGGAGCGGAACGCCTTCCACGTCAACCAGGTCGCCCGCCGCCGGGTTCAGTCCGAGCATCCGCGCCGCCTCCTGAAGGGTCGCACCGGGCGGAGCCGTACGCACCGACCCGTTCACCACGAGGGTCATGGGAGGTGGGAGATCGGAGACGGGCGGAGCCGGGAGGATCACGATCGCCGCCGCCACCGGTACCACCAACCGCCCCCGCTTCCACAGGCCGCGGCGGCGACGAACGTGCCGTCCGTCCTGCGTCAGAACATCCCCTGGCCCGGGAGGTAGTCGTCCAGGAAGTAGAAGATCACGAACAGCCCCAACAGTGCGGCCAACGTCACCACGGCCCAGTACAGGATGGCCAGCCATGGATTGCTGGGCCGGTGTCGTCGCAGCCAGGCGAACATCAGATCGGGGTGGCCAGGTTCAGCTCGGCGGCCGGCGGTCCGCTGGCGATCGTGACCGTGTCGGGCTGCACCTCGAAGCCCAGCCCGAATGCATCAGCCGCGGCCACGAGGTCGTCCATGCCTGGCTGGGAGACCAGCTCGGCCAGCTCCTGCGGATCCCCGATGGCCTGGATCCGGTAGGGAGGGCTGTGCAGCGCGCCGTGCAACAGCAGGGTGTTGCCTGCGCACCGGACCGCCGAGGTGGAGGTCAGTCGCTCACCGTTAACGGCCACCGCCTCCGCGCCCGCGGCCCACAGAGCGTTGACCACGGTCTGGATGTCCTGCTCGTGCACGATGAGGTCGTTCGGGTCGCCGGTCGGCGAGCGTCGCGACGAGCTGTCGTCGAGGGTCACCGTCACACCGGGACCTTCCAGAGCCGCTCCCCCGGCCCGCACGGCCAGGGTCTGGACCTCTTCCCGAAGATCTCTTAACCCCACCCCCTGTGTTCCCTCCAGCGCGGCAACCTCCGCCCTCAGATCGGTCACCGCGGCCCGAAGCCGGCGCACGCGCTGGTCTTCCGCCCGGATCAGATCGACGAGCTCCAGCCGGCGGATGTCACGTGAGGCCCGCCGGGGTTGGGTGGCGGCCAGGACCGTGAGCAACCCGAGCAAGAGCGCGGCAACAGCGACCGCGACGCGAGGCGTGGGCGCCTTGGCATGCCCGGAGGAGCGGACAACCATGTGGCTATGATAGGAGCCCCCTCTTCCCGGAGAGCGGATGCCAAGGTCCAAGTCGAAGCGAAGCCGATATCAACCGCCGCCCAAGCCGAAGCCCAAGCCCAGCCCGCGATGGTTCGGCATCACGGTCCTGGCCATCCTGTTCCTGGGCGTGGCGGTGATCGTCCTCAACTACCTGGGGGTCAGCGAGGTCCTACCGGGCTCCCCCCGCAACCTCTACTTGTGGAGCGGGCTGGGGGCCATCGCCGTGGGGTTCGGGTTAGCCACCCAGTGGCGATAGCGCCTTCCGGCTAATCACACCGGCGTAATTATCCCAAGGGGTTTCCACACTGTGGATTACGCTGCCCGCGTGCCTGTCTATGAGTACCGATGCCGGTCCTGCGGGCGAACCCAGGAGGAGATCCAGCCCATGGGTGCGGGGCCGCCCGGGCCGTGCCGTCACTGCGGAGGCGAGCTCCGCCGGGTGTGGGGCCGGGTAGGCGTCAGGTTCTCCGGCTGGGGCTTCTCCCGGACGGACTCGCTGCTCCCCGACGACCGACGGAAGAAGGACTACCGGAAGCTGAAGGAGAAGGCGGAGGAGATCGCCGACTCCGATTGAGCTCCGCTACGTGGCCGCCGCCCGGCGCTCCACATGCATCTGCTCCCCGCAGTGCCGGGGAACCTGCAGCTCGCCGAGCCGCTCGACCCGCAGCTCGGTACCGCACTCCCCGCACACGAAGTACACATCGAGCGCGTCCACGTCCTCCGGCGGGGTCTCCTCCTTCGGACGCATCGACGCCATCATCCGCAGGAGCGCGACGCCCGCTCCCAGGATGGCCAGGCCGATCAGGATGGCCACGACGACCCTCACGGATCGAGTAAAGCACGAGGGGGCCGAGAACGGCCCCCTCGAGAAGTCGAAGCTTCCTACAGGCGTTCGATGATGGTGGCGTTCGACATGCCGCCGCCCTCGCACATGGTCTGCAGCGCGTAGCGGCCCTCGCGGCGCTCCAGTTCGTTCAGGAGGGTGGCCATCAGACGACCACCGCTGGCCCCCAGCGGGTGCCCGATGGCGATGGCCCCACCGTTCGGGTTCACGTGCTCCTCGAACCAGTCGTCCGGGATCTCCAGGTCCTTCTTCCAGGCCAGGACGACGGAGGCGAAGGCCTCGTTGATCTCCACGTTGTCGATGTCCTCCAGCTTCAGGCCCGCGTTCTTCAGGACCTTCCGCGTGGCCGGGACGTTGCCGGTCAGCATGGTGATGGGATCGACCCCTGCCAGGGCGAACGAGTGGAAACGGGCCCGGGGCCGAAGTCCGAGCTCCTTGGCCTTCTCCGGAGTGGTGATGACCACCGCCGTTGCGCCGTCAGAGATCTGGCTGGAGTTGCCCGCGGTCACCTTGCCGCCTTCCTTGAACGGCGTCGGCAGCGTGGCCATCTTCTCCAGCGAAGTCTCGAACCGCACCCCTTCGTCGTGCTCGAAAAGCTGGGCGCCGTCGCCCTCCACCTTGATGGGATGGATCTCCTTGTCGAACCGGCCGTCCTTGATGGCCGCGCCGGCGCGCTCGTGGCTCCGGATGCTGAACTCGTCGAGGTGCTGGCGGGACAGGTCCCACTTCTCGGCGATGATCTCCGCGCTCACGCCCTGGGGCACAAGGCCACCCTCGTATCGGTCCATGAGCTTCTGACTGAACGGGAACCCGGGTCCCTGCGACGCGGTGACGCCCATGGGTACCCGGGTCATGTTCTCGATGCCGCTGGCGATGACCAGGTCGTACACGCCGGCCATCACGCCCTGGGCGGCGAAGTGCGCGGCCTGCTGGCTCGAGCCGCACTGGCGGTCGATGGTGGTGGATGGGATCTCCTCGGGGAATCCCGCGGCCAGCCACGCGTTCCGGCCGATGTTGATGGCCTGCTCGCCGGTCTGAGAAACGCAGCCGGTGATGTTGTCGTCGACCGCAGCGGGGTCGATCCCGGTGCGCTCGGCGGCAGCCTTCAGCACCTCCGCCAGCAGGTCTACCGGGTGCCACCCGGCCAGGCTGCCGTTCTTCTTGCCGATGGGCGACCGTACCGCTTCGACGATGACGGCTTCGCGCATGCGAATCCTCCGATCCGTGGACTCTGTTACCTACTAACCGGTAGCTTAGGAACTGTATTCCCCCGCCCGGACGCCCGTCAACCTGCCGGTCGGGGCATGTTCGTCTGATGGTCTGGGCGGAACTCGTCCACCAGGCGCCGGGACACCACCTCCAGGATCCGCAGGGCGATGGCCGGCTCCTCCTCCAGCAGCGACCAGAACGCTTCCCGGCGCAGAGATAGGCAATGCGTCGGTTCGGTGCACCGGACCGTGGCCGTGGATGTGCCGCCGCCGAGAAGACCGAGTTCGCCCACGAAATCACCCGGGCCCAGGCGCGCGATGGTCTCGCCGTCGCGTTCCACCACCGCCGCGCCTTCAACGAGAAGATGGAAACGATGGCCCATCACTCCCTGCTCGGTGAGCGTCTCCCCGACCGGATGCTCGGTGGCCTGGGCGGCGTCGACGATCCGTTGGAGCTGGTCGTCCCCGAGGACCGAGAACACCGACACCTGC
>DASZKM010000177.1:0-2406 GCA_035947055.1 Actinomycetota bacterium | reverse complement strand
CCTGGGAGCCCTTCATCTTCTCGCCGGCCTCGAGGAGCTTTCCCTTGAGGCCGTTCCCGTTTCCGTTGCCGCTCGCCACCCCGATCCTCCTTAGCGGGCCCAGAGAAAAAGCGTCAGAACCGTACTCCGTAGGCGTAGCCGTGCCGGTTGTCGCGCTGATGCGGATCCCCGGGCACCGCTCCCTGCACCGTCTTGCCCAGGATGATCACACCCGTCGGGCAGCGGTCGACGCACAGGGCGCAGCGGGTGCAGACGTCCTCGTCTACCACGAAGAAGACATGGTCACCGGGATCGTCCCCCGGCTTCTCCGTGCCCACCGACTCCTCGATGGCGTTGACGGAGAGCATGTGGATGCACTTCCAGGGGCAGATGTCGACACAGCCTTCGCACAGGATGCACTCGGCCTGGTCGATGTGGAGGAACTGCTTCGGTTTCACCGACGATGCCAGCCAGGCCGGGTCGACCTCCTGCAGCTGGTAGGAGGTGGCGAACTCCGGCATCGGCGGGTTGGCGTCGGTCTTGCCCATGACGATCTCGCTAATCCTTCTTGGTTACCGGACGGGAGAAGGCCGACGTCCCCGCCGGTTCGGGCGTGGCCGCGGCCGCAGCGGGCTTCGGCTTTGCAGTACCCCGCTTCTGCCACGCGATCCACATCCAGGTGTTGATCACGAGACCGACGATGTAGATCACGGTTGCGACGATGTCGCGCAGGGCCCGACCGGAGAACTCGACCTTCCCGAAGGCGTTGAAGAGAATCTTGTCCTCCCGCAGCCCGAGGCTGGAGTCGGCCCAGGTCAGCCACTCATGGGGGACGACCCCGTAGATCAGGAGGAAGAGAGCGAACACGGCCGTCGCGCCCAGCATCGACTGGGCCCAGGTGGGTGGCAGCTCAGGCTTGGGACGGCGCACCAGCCACATGAAGATCGCGAACGAGATGAGGCAGAGGAGCAGGGAGATGAAGAACCGCCCCGGCTCCTGTGACAGGTTCCGGAGGGCGAAGGGGCCTAGTGATATTGCAGGCACCAAAACCACTGCGCCGAACTCCTCGTGAAAGTTTGCACAAAGTGAAGTCTACCGGAGGAGCGGCCAAAACCGGTGAGCGGCCCCCCCGTTCACAGGCGCCACGTTAGTGCCCGCCTGACCCCTCATCCCGAAAGGTGCGCCGGACCTTCCGATAGGCCCGGAACTGGCTGGTTTGTGCCCGTCGGAGCCGACGGCGAAGATGCCCCGATGGACCGCTTCGACGTCGTGGTGGTGGGCGGGGGGCCGGCCGGCGCCTCGGCCGCCTACTGGCTGGCGGAGGCGGGCCACCACGTCGTCGTCCTCGAGAAGAAGCGCTTCCCCCGGGAGAAGACCTGCGGTGACGGGCTGACGCCGCGGGCCGTCCGGCAGCTGCACGACATGGGCCTGGCGGAGCGGCTGGAGGAGTACCACCAGTTTGTCGGGCTGCGGTCGAAAGCCCACGGGTTGACTCTCGAACTGGAGTGGCCGAGGCATGCCGACTACCCGCCCTACGGCTACGTCGTCACCCGCCGCAACCTCGACGAAATGGTCGCTGACCAGGCCGTTAAGGCCGGTGCGACCCTGTGGCCGGCCACCGAGGCCACCGAACCGCTCGTCGACAACGGGCTCGTGGTGGGGGCGGTGGCCCACCGCAAGGAGAGCGGGATGACCGAGGCCGTCCGGGGCCGCTATCTCCTGGTGGCGGACGGCGCCAACTCGCGGTTCGGTCGGGCGCTGGGCACGGCCCGGAGCCGGCGGTACCCCCTGGGCATGGCCATCCGGGGCTACTTCCGGTCGCCCCGCCACGACGAGCCCTGGATCGAGAGCCACCTCGACCTCCGCGACCGTCAGGGTGCCGCCCTCCCGGGGTACGGCTGGATCTTCCCGGTGGGGGACGGGACGGTCAACGTCGGCGTGGGGCTGCTCTCGACCTTCAAAGCGTGGAAGTCGGTCAACACCTCCCACCTGATGGACGCCTTCGTCTCCATGGCGCCCCCCACCTGGGAGATCCGCCCGGACACGGCGGTCGGCCCGCCGACCGGGGGCCGGCTCCCGATGGGCGGGTCGGTGCACCCGTCGGCCGGCCCCACCTGGCTCGTGGCCGGGGACGCCGCAGGGGCTATCAATCCCTTCAACGGAGAGGGCATCGCCTACGCCTACGAGACCGGTCGGATGGCGGCCGAGGCCCTGGACGAGGCCCTGCGGACCGGCGACGGCCTGGCCCTGGCCCGCTATCCGGAGCGGCTGGAGGAGCTCTACGGCCTGTACTTCCGGGTCGCCCGGCTGTTCGTGCGGGCGATCGGCAATCCGGCGGTCATGGCCGAACTGACCCGGATCGGGATGCACTCCAAGACGCTCATGGAGTGGGTGCTGCGGATCATGTCCAACATGCTGCGTCCCGAC
>DASZKM010000176.1:0-8837 GCA_035947055.1 Actinomycetota bacterium | reverse complement strand
TAGCCCGCCCGCGAGCCGATCCCGATGTCCTCCGCCGCCGTGATCTGAACGCTGTCGATGTACGACCGGTTCCAGAGCGGCTCGAAGATCATGTTCGCGAACCGCAGGACCAGGATGTTCTGGACGGTCTCCTTCCCCAGGTAATGGTCGATGCGGAAGATCTGCCCTTCCTGGAACACCTCGTGTACCAGGCGATTGAGCTCCCGGGCGCTGTCCAGGTCCGTGCCGAACGGCTTCTCGATCACGATGCGGGAGTCGTCGCCCGCCATCCGTTCCTCGCGCAGCCTCGAGATGACGTCGGAGAACGCTTCGGGCGGCGTGGCGCAGTAGAAGAACCGCCCTCCCTCCGTGCCCGCCTCGCGGTCGAGCCGGGACAGATGTTCACGGAGGTCGGCCATGGCCCCGGGCGTGGCAAAGTCCCCGGACAGGTACGACAAGCGCTTGGCGAACTGGGCCCACGGTTCGTCGTCGGGAGTGGTCCGGCCGAACTTCTCGACGGCCGCCCGGGCCTCCTCGGCGAACTCCTCGTCGGACTTCGCCGTTCTGGAGTACCCGACGATGGCGAACGACGTGGGAAGCAGGTTCTCGGCGAACAGGTGGTAGAGCGCCGGGAGCAGCTTGCGGTGCGCCAGGTCGCCCGACGCCCCGAAGATGACGATGGCCTGGGGATCGGGCGGGGTGAGCTTCTCCTTCATTCGCGCACGGCGTGTCCGCCGAACTCCCGGCGGAGCGCGGCGATCACCTTCGCCGCGAAGGATTCATCCTGCCGGGACGCGAAGCGGGCGAACAACGATAGCGCGGTGACGGGGGCCGGTACGTCCTCGTCCATGGCGGCCAGCACGGTCCACCGGCCCTCGCCGGAGTCCTCCACGTAACCCTTGACCGTCTCCAAGGCCGGGTCCTTGTCCAGGGCCAGAACCAGCAGATCCAACAGCCAGGATCGGACCACGCTGCCGTGGCGCCACACCTCGGCCACCTGCCGGAGGTCGAGGTCGTACACCGATGCCTTGAGGATCTCGAGTCCTTCGCCGTAGGCCTGCAACAGCCCGTACTCGATCCCGTTGTGCACCATCTTCACGAAGTGGCCGGCCCCTGACGGGCCGACGTGCGCCCAGCCGCCTTCCTGCGCCAGGTCGTCCAGCGCGGGGCGCAACCGCGCCACGGCCGCGGCCTCGCCTCCCAACATCAAGCAATAGCCCTCGTCGAATCCCCAGATGCCGCCCGACACACCCGCGTCGAGAAACGCGATCCCCTTGTCGGACAGGGCGGCGGCGCGGCGGACGGAGTCGCTGAAGTTCGAGTTCCCTCCGTCAACGACGAGGTCACCTTCCGACGCCAGGTCCAGCAACGAGGTCACGGTGTCCTCGGTGGGCGCGCCGGCCGGAATCATGAGCCAGATCGTCCGAGGGGGCTCCAGCGCGCCGACCAGCTCCTCGAGCGAGTCGGTCATCTGGACGCCGCGTTCGGCGGCGGCCCGGCGGGTCTCCTCGCTGCGCGCGTACCCGGACACCTGATGGCCCCGGCTCACCAGCCGCGCGGACATGTTGCCGCCCATCCGGCCCAGGCCGACCATGCCCAGCTGCATCAGAACGAGATCTTCAGCTCGCCGTCGGAGACGTCCACCTGATAGCTGTCCACGGGTTCGGTGGCCGGGGGGTTGAGCACCTCCCCGTTGGTCACGTCGAACTGGCTCCCGTGACAGGGGCAGGTCACGGTGGTTCCCTCCAATTCGCCATCCGACAGCGAGCAGTGCTTGTGGGTGCAGACGTCGCCGAACGCGTACCACGCTCCGTCCACGTTGGCCACGGCGATGTCCTCCCCGCCGACCTGGAACGAGCGCATCTCGCCCTCGGGCACGTCACTGGCCCGGCCAACAGTCATCTGTTCTGCCATGGGCGCACCTCCTCGCGACTCAGCGTAGCCCTCAGCCGTCCCAGCCCACCAGCGCGTCGATCGGCACCCGCGCGGCGCGGCGGCCCCGTTCGCGCAGCGCGGCCAGGTCCCCGGCTGCCTGCGCCGCGATGAGCCGGCCGAACGTGTAGGAGCGGCCCGGGACGGGGACGTCCTCCTCGGGCTCCTCCAGCAGCTGGATGAAGACGCCCGTGTTGGGCCCGCCCTTGTGGAGCTGGCCGGTTGAATGCAGGTACCGGGGCCCGTAGCCCAGCGTGGTCGCCACCCGCAGCCGGTTCCGGATGCGTAGCCGGGCGGCCTCGAGCCGGGCCCGGAGCTCCTCTCCCGGCGGGACGAAGGTCTGGATGGCCACGTAATCGCCCGGACGAACCGACGCCAGCAGCTCGTCCACCTCACCGAGCGGTTCCGGCGCCGGGCCCGACGAGAGCATCTCCGAGGTTCGGTCCTTGGCGGACTGCACGTCGGGCTGGTCGAACGGATGGATCCGCAGGACGTGGCCGGCGACCGCCGTCGCGAACTCCAGGATGAACATCACCGCGCCCAGCGACGCCGGGTCCCCCAGCGGGACATGAGCGAACGGCTCCGGCGCGGCCGTCTCGCCGAACGTCAGGAACAGGCGATCGTCGCCGAACGCATCCGGGGGACCGGCCGGCTCGCCGTCGACGGGGAGGATTCCCGTGCCGTCCTTGCCGGTGGACTCCGCGACCAGCTGCTCGATCCACGTCCCGAGTGCTCCGATGGCGGCTGGGAGCACCAGCGTGAGCTTGTCCCGCCCTCGCACCGCTGCCTCGCCAACGATGGCCCCCAGGGCAGCGCCGGGATTCACTCCGGGCGGATTCGCCCCGCCGCACGCGGCCGCGCCTCCCGCGGCGGACTGCAGCAGCTCGTCCAGGTCGGCGCCGATGAGCGCCGCGGGGAGCAGCCCGAACACGGTCAGCGCAGAGTATCGGCCGCCCACATCCGGTGGCGCGTTGAACACCCCGCGGAACCCCAGCTCGTTCGCCGTGGCCTCCAGAGGCGTTCCGGGATCGGTGACCGCCACGAACCGATCCCCGGCGCCCACGAGCTCGTGGAAATAGGCCAGGTGCGAACGGGTCTCGATGGTGGTCCCCGACTTGCTGGACACCACGAACAGCGTCCGGTCCAACGGAACGTCGCGCTCCACCGCTCGGATCGCGTCGGGATGGGTGGAGTCCAGCACGACGAGGTCGAGCATGTCCTCGCGTTTCCCGAAGGTTCGGCGAAACACCTCCGGAGCCAGGCTCGACCCGCCCATGCCCAGGAGCACCGCGTGGGTCAGGCCGTCGGCTGCGGCCTGGTCGGCGAAGGCCCGGAGGTCCGGGATCAGCCGGCGCGAGGTATGCGGCGCCGTGAGCCAGCCCAACCGGTCCGAGATCTCGCGAGGGTCGTCGCGCCAGACCGTGTGGTCCCGGGCCCAGATGCGACCGACGACGTCGTCGTCGCCGAGCCGCCGGAGGCGAGCGTCGACCGCCGCCTGCAGGTCCTTGTTGAGCAGTGCGTCGAGCGCGAGCACCTCGCTCACCGGGCGATGCTACCGCCGCTCCGAGCTCTCTCTTACGAGTTGCCGTGCAGGCACCGTCCTCGGATACTCGGGGAAGTGACAAGTCCTCGCAGCTCGACCCGAGCCGCTCCCAAGATCCGGGACGTTCCGCCGCCACGGAAGCAGCCCAGCGCGACGGGTCCGCTGTTCCGGTGGCTGTTCCAGTGGCCGTACCGCTGGGCGCTGGCGGGGCTGTACCGCGCCGGGTTCCGGGCGTGGCAGCTGACGCTGCTTTCCCTGATCGCCAACGCGGTGATCGCCGCGCTGCTCCTCACAGGCCGACGCCTCTTACCGGGACTTCTGCTGCTCGCCGCGGGGCTCTTCGACGTGTTCGACGGCGGCGTGGCCCGACTGCGCGGCGAGGCCAGCCGAAAGGGCGCACTGCTGGATTCGGTCGTGGATCGAGCATCCGACGGGATCGTGTTCGCGGCGATCTTCCTGGCGGAGGCGACGGTTCACGGCGACCCCGCCACGGCGGCCCTGGCGCTCTCGGCGATGGTCGTTTCGCTCCTGGTGAGCCACGTCCGCGCCGAAGGCGAGGCCGCCGGCATCGAGATGACCGAGGGAACCGTGCAGCGGCTGGAGCGCTACGTTGCGCTCGTGCTGGGCCTCAGCATCCCGGGTGCCCTCCTCCCCGTGCTGGCCTTCCTCACGGCACTGGGGATGGTCACGGCGTTCCAGCGGATGGCCACGGCATGGCGAGGCCTGGCCGCGGCGCCTGCCCGGCGCTAGACCTCGTCGTCGGAGGCTTTGCGGACGGTCAGACGGATCCCATCGCTGCGCTCCACGACGACGCGATCGCCCGGAGATCCATCGAGCACATCCGCCGGATAGGACGTGCCCCGGATCTGCACCCGGTTCGCCGCGAGCAGCGTGCCGCGCTCCCCGACCATCCCCTCGGTCCCCGCCCGCGGCCGGGCCCGCCGGGCCCACATCCACAGACGGAACTCGAACACCTCCACCGCCGCGAGCACGACGATGACCACCGCGGACCAGGGGAGATCGAGGAACACCAGGGCCAGGGTTCCGCCGATCAGGAGCAGCACGAGCGGAGCGTAGCTATTCGGTGCGCGGCTGGATCTCGACCACCCGGTAGGCGAAGGACCCGCCGGGTGCTTCGTACTCCACGCGATCGCCGACCCTACGGGACAACAGCGCCTGGCCCAGCGGCGAGTCCGTGGAGACCGTCCGCACACCGTCCAGCCGTTCCTCTTTGGACGCGGCTAGGAGGTAGATCTCCTTGTCCCCGGACTCTTCCTCGGAGAGAAGGGTGACCAGCGTTCCGGGCCCGGCCACATCCGCGGCTGCCGAGGCCTCCACGATGTCGGGATCCTTGAGCAGACGTTCCAGCTCCCGGATGCGGGCCTCCATCAGGCCCTGCTCGTTCTTGGCCGAGTCGTACTCCGCGTTCTCCCGGATGTCCCCGAGCTCACGAGCGTGCTGCAGGCGTTCGGACATCCGGGCCCGGCCTTCGCTCTTCAGCTCGTCGAGCTCCCTTTTCAGGCGCTCATAGGCGTCTTGGGTGAGCTGCGCGCTGGCCTTGTCCCCCGGGTTCCGATGGAACGTCGGCTCGGCCGGGTTCTCCTGCCCTGGTGAGTCGGTCGTCTTGTCGTCCACGGACGGGAATCTACCAGCCGCTTCCGGAGCCTGCTTGACGATGTGACGCGACCCGTCCTAGTGTCACACCCGATGCCGACGGCCACGCACGAGATCCGTACCGACGGCCGGATCCTCGATGCCGCGTTCGAAGCGGTCGCCACCCACGGCCTGTCTCGGCTGACCATGGACGACGTGGCCCGCCTGGCCGGCCTGTCCCGTCAAACCGTGTACCGCTACTTCCCATCCAAGGACACCATGATCATCGCCCTGGTGGCGCGGGAGGAAGAGGCGTTCATCGACGGCGTCCGCGCCGCGAACGACCGACACGAGCGGCTCGAGGACGTGATGCGTGAGGCCATCCTGTTCTCGCTCGAGACGGCCCGCGAGCATCCTCTTCTCGACCGGCTCCTCGCCTCCGAGCCCGAGGTACTGCTCCCCTACCTGACCACTCGGGGCGGCCGCCTGGTGGCCCGGGCCCGAGCCGTGATCGAGGAGCTGGCCCGGGGACGCGCCGATGTTCGTCCCGAGCTCGTTCACCGAACCGCGGACCTCGCGGTTCGGGCCATCGTGTCCTACGTCATCACCCCCAGCGAGGATGACCCCAAAGCGATCGCCGCGGAGACCGCTCGCGTCCTGGCCCGGGCGCTGGAGGATGGAGGGAGGAGGGCTCGATGAGCACCCGCAACTACACGCTGCCGGTCGACCAGACCCAGTGGGAGGTCCCCTCCGGCTCCACCACCGTCTTCAACTGGGACTACGACGAGGCCCGCGACCGTCTTCTGACCCTGTACGAGAAGGGCAAGGAGAAGCAGTGGAACGCCCAGGTCCGGCTGGACTGGTCGATCGAGGTCGATCCGACGTCGGAGATGAACGGCCCGGACTACTACATCCCGATCTTCGGGTCGGTCGACTGGGAGAAGATGACCGACAAGGAGAAGGGCGAGACCCGTTTGCACGTCGGATCGTGGATCAATTCCCAGTTCCTGCACGGCGAGCAGGGCGCCCTGATCTGCGCCTCCAAGGTCGTGCAAACCGTCCCGGACATCGACTCCAAGTTCTACGCCGCCACCCAGGTGATGGATGAGGCCCGCCACGTGGAGATGTATTCGAAATACATCCGGGACAAGATCGAGCTGGCCTACCCGATCAACAAGGATCTCAAGGCCTTGCTCGACGAGGTCATCCGGGACGAGCGATGGGACATGACGTACCTGGGTATGCAGGTCATCATCGAGGGGCTGGCCCTGGCGGCGTTCTCGCTGATCCGCGACTTCGCCGAAGAGCCGCTCGCCAAGGCCATCAACACGTACGTGATGCAGGATGAGGCCCGTCACGTTGCCTTCGGGCGCCTGGCCCTGCGGGACTTCTACCCTCAGCTGACCCAGGCCGAGCGGGACGAGCGTGAGGAGTTCGTGGTCCATGCCTGTTACCTGATGCGGGACCGGTTCCAGATGAAGGAGGTCTGGGAACGGCTCGGCCTCGACGTGGAGCGGTGCATGGCGTACACGGAGTCGTCACAGATGATGCAGGAGTTCCGCAAGATGCTCTTCTCCCGCATCGTGCCGACCGTCAAGGACATCGGGCTGTGGGGCGACAAGGTCCGCAAGGCGTACGAGGACATGGGCGTGCTCCAGTTCCAGGACGTCGACCCCGACACCCTGTCGGCCAAGGACGAGCAGCTGGCCCGGAAGCTGGATACGGATGCGGGGCTCAGTCCCGAAGTGGAAGCCTCGGCCAAGCTGGCCGGGATCGATCCGGGCCGGGCCCAGGAGGTGCAGCAGACCATCAGCCTGGGCGGCGAGGAGTAGCCCTGGCCCGAGTCGAGGACACTGGGTCCCACCCGCTGCCGTCCCATTACGACCGGTGCTTCGGGTGCGGGCAGGACCACCCGACGGGCTTGCACCTGCAGATGGAGGCGGCGACCGAAACCAGCGTGCGCGGATCGTTCACCGTCACCGAGCACCACCAGGGGGCGCCGGGTCTGGCCCACGGCGGCGTCATCTCCGCTGCCGTCGACGAGGGCATGGGCTACCTGCTGTGGCTGGTGGAGTCGCCGGCGGTCACCGCGCACATCGAGGTGGACTTCCGCCGGCCGGTTCCGGTCGGTGCACAGCTGGAGCTGGAGGCCAGACTGGAGGGAACGGAGGGTCGAAAGATCCACGCGTCGCTGACCGGATGGGTGGACGGCGAGGTGGCCGTGGAGGCGAAGGCCCTCTACCTGAAGGTGGGCGTCGAGCACTTCGTGCCGCACGCCGAACGCATGGGCCAGCGGATGGCCGAGCGGCCGTACAACCCCTAGCCGGGGATCTCGATCGTCTCGGCTTCGTCGGACGCCATTGCCGGCAGCCACACCGTGAACGTTGTCCTCGCTCCGACCACGGAGTCCACCGCGATGCGTCCACCCATCGCATTCGTCAGCGACGCGGCGATGGCCAGGCCGAGACCTGCGCCGCCCGGTGAGGCGGTCCGGGCGGTCGAGCCGCGATAGAGGCGGTTGAAGACGTGCGGAAGCTCGTCGGGCGGGATGCCGGGTCCGGTATCGGACACGGAGATCTCGACCTCGTCCTCGGTGCGCACGCCCGTGATGGCGATCGTCGCCTCTTCGCCGCCGTGGCGAACGGCGTTCGTGACCAGGTTCGTGAGGACCTGGAGCAGCCGGTCCGGATCGGCCTTCGCGTACAGGCCGGGCTCCACCTCGACGCGGCTTTCCCGCCGGGCGAGCACCATCCCCCGGAGCAACGCTTCCCGGACCACGAGCTCCACCTCGACCGGTTCCCGGGCCAGCGGCAGTCCCTCGTCCAGACGGGCCAGCAGCAGCAGGTCGTCCACGATCCGCCGCATACGCTCGAGCTCCTCTGCCGCCACCGCCAGCGAGCGGCGAGGCTCCGCCGCACGGAGACCTTCCTCGAGGAACTCGAGCTGCCCCCTGGCGATCTGAAGCGGGGTCCGGAGCTCGTGTGCGGCGTCCGAGACGAACCGGCGCTGTGAGCTGAACGCATCGTGGAGCCGGGCCAACATCTCGTCGAAGGCATCCGCGAGCCGCCCGACCTCGTCGCGCGGGCCGGCCGTGCTGACCCGCCGGGAGAGGTCACCGGTTCGCTGGATGATGTCGACCTCTGCCGACATCCGGCGCAGCGGACGGAGCGTGCGGCGGACCGCCGCGACACCGAGAAGCGTGGCGAACGCCAGCCCCAGCCCGCTGGCCCACAGGACGCCGGACACCAAGGCAGAGATGGTCTCCTCCTCTTCTTCTCGGGAGGCCGCCACGACCAGCGTCCCCACCTGAGCGTCGTCCAGGACGATCGGCGCGGTGATGGCCCGGACCGGCGCCTCGGGTGCGGAGAGATCCCACCATCGCGACGTCGTCGCCAGCAGGAGCCGCTCGCTGCCTTCGACCGCTCCCAGGTCCAGGCCCCCGGCGGCCGTCAGGACCCGCCCTTCATTCGTGCGGATGGCCACGGCTTGCTCCTCATCGATCGGAGTGGCTTCCAGCCACGCCCGTGCCTCGCCGGGCACGTCGCCGGCGCCGGTGATGCGGCTGCCCGGGCCCTCGCGGAACGACTCGACCAGAGCCACGAGACGAGAATCGCGGGAGGCGGACAGGTGGTTGCGGGTGAGGTACACGGCCACCGCCGCCACGACCAGAAGGGTGGCCGCGACGAGCAGCGCGTACGTCGCCGCGAGCCGAAGGGTCAGCGGGAGGCCGCTGCGTCGATCAGCCGCCATCGCTCCCCGAGCCGGAGGAATCCGACGGCCCCGATGAATC
>DASZKM010000175.1:0-5560 GCA_035947055.1 Actinomycetota bacterium | reverse complement strand
GTGATGTGCTGCGTCGAGGATGGCCCCGGTCAGCGGCGGCGCTCCCACTGCGCCCACGGTGCCGGCGACCACCAGCAGGCCCACGGCCCGGCCCCGTCGTTCCGGTGGATACATGTCCGCCATCGCCGTCCGTCCCAGCAGCGCGCCTCCCGCCCCGGCCCCGAACGGCATGGCGGCCAGGAGCATCCCGGTAGCCCATCCGGCCGCGGTGGCCAGGGCGAATCCACCACCACCGACCGCCAGGAGGACGTACGACACGATCAACCCCGGCCGCCGTCCGGCCCGGTCCATCAACCTCCCCACCGCCGCCGCGGCCCCGGCTACCGATAGACCGTACGTGGCATAGATCAGGCCGGTGGTTCGTTCCCCGTCGGCGAGCTCAGCCGCGGCGATGGGGGTCTGGGAGGCGAACGTTCCCAGCGCGCCCCACAGCGCCACCTGTGCCGCGATGAGCAGGCGCGTGTTTCGGCGGATGGATCGCTCACGCATCGGACGGTGCAACCGTCCGGCGGGAGGGGGTAATCCCTACCGGATGTCGAGCAGCTTCTCGCGGACGGCGTAGATGACTGCCTCCATCCGTGAATGGAGCTGCAGCTTCTCCAGGATGTTCCGGATGTGGTTCTTCACGGTGTTCTCGGAGATGTACAGCTGCTGGGCGATGTCCCGGTTCCCCAGGCCCTTGGCCACGAGCCGGAGGACCTGGAGCTCGCGCTCCGTCAGACGGGGCGGGGCCAGCGGCTGGCGCTCGTCGGCTCGCTTGGTGAGGGTCTGGAACTCGTTGAGGAGCTTGGAGGCCATGGCCGGGGAGATGCGGGAATGTCCCTGCCACACCGAGCGGACGGCGTCCGCCACCTCCTCGGTCGATACCTCCTTGAGCAGATAGCCCGACGCCCCCGCCTTGATCGACTCGTACAGGTCGGCCTCGTCGTCGCTGTGGGTCAGCATGAGGATCTTCACGTGCGGCATGAGCTCCTTGATCCTCTGGGTGGCCTCGATGCCCGATCCCCGCGGCATGCGGACGTCCATGAGCATGACGTCCGGCATCAGCGCCTGGGCGCGCTCGATGGCCTGCTCACCGTCGTGGGCCTCTCCGACGACCTCGATGTCCGGCTCCTTCTCGAGCACCATCTCCAGGCCGCGTCGGAACAGCGCGTGGTCGTCCGCGATGATCACCTTGAGCTGCTCGGCGGGCATCATCGCTGGATTCTTGGTCGCCACGGCTACTCCGGGGCTGGGATCGGGGCCCGGGATTCGGCCGGCGCCCGGCGTTTGGCGGCCACCGCTCGTGCACGGCGCCGCCGATGCGCCTCGGTGATCTGGCGCTCCAGCCGATCGAGCATCAGCTCGAGGGCCGCGGCCACGTCTTCGCCACTGGCGTGGGCCCGGTACGTCCTTCGTCCAGAACGGCCCCAGGCCTCCGCCCGGTGGCCGCCGCCGATCCGGCCCCGGCTTTCCCGGGTGACCTCCACCTCGACCCGGTCGAGACGTCCGTCCAGCTTGGAAAGGTGCTGCAGCTTGCGCTCCAAGCGCGCTCGCGCCTGACCGGTGACCCGCTCTCCACGGCCCTTCATCACCACATCCATCGGCCAACCTCCCTCCGATGGTGAAGGGGGGGACCGGGACGAACCCGGCCCCCCCGAAGCTCACGCCCGGCTGACCTGGTCTTTGCCCCCACACCCGCCTGCCGAGGGGTTCGCCGCCCCTGGACGGCTCGTCGCCATCCGCCGGACGGCTTAGCGCCTTCTCCCGGCCAAAGGCCGGGGCAGGACTTACATCTAAGCCGCACCATGCTCAGCAACCAACGGTCGCCTTACGTGGGTCGTTTCGCCTACGGCTGGCATCGACTACCGGGAGAACATCTCCCGGGCAACCACAGACCCAGGCGCAAGCCCGGCACCTATGGTACACGGGTCCGATTCGTCACGTTCGCGTAAGCCGGGAAGAGCCGAAGCACCGGTCCGGCAGGCGGCCTTCCAGCGACCGGGCCGCGGTGAGGACCGTGACATGACGGGCCCCGGCCTCCTTCAGGGCTCGGGCACACGCCGCCGCCGTGGCCCCTGTGGTCAGCACGTCATCCACGAGGAGCAGTCGCGTTGGCGGAGGTTCAGGGTCCACATGCCGGAACACATCGGCCAGTGCGCGGCGACGATCCGGCCCGGACAGCCGAGCCTGGGCCGCGGTGTCGCGGGAGCGGACCAGCATCGGTCGCAGCGGCAGACCCACCCGGGCAGCCAGGTGCCGGGCCAGGACGTGTGCCTGGTCGAAGCCTCGCCGGCGAAGGCGACGCCGCGACAGCGGGACCCAGGTCACCGCGTCGGCGCGGACGCCCGAGGCGGTCTCGGCCATGGCGCCGGCGAGATGTGGACCCAGCGCACGCCACCCCGAGAACTTCATCCCGTGGATGGCCCGTCGGATGGGACCGTCGTACAGGAACGACGACCGAGCCGTGTCGATCGGGTGGGGCGGACAGTCCCGGCAACGGGAGACCGCCGCTTCCAGGGGGCGTCCGCATCGCAGACAACCGGGCGGGATCAGCGTCCCGACCTGCCGCGTGCACCGCTCGCACAGCGGCCATGCCCTCCGTGCGCACCCCGCGCACGTTGCCGGAAACAGCAGGTCGAGGAGCGCAGGCATCCCGCCACCGTAGAGACCGCCGGTGACACGGCTACCGGAGGTCGAGCTCCACGGCTCGCGGCCCGCGTTTCGAGCGGCCGCCTCTCCCCCGACGGTCGAGCTCGAACACCAGACGCTCGGCCGTCTTGGGCACGGGATGGACGATCGTTGTCCGGGTCCCGGTCTCAGGGTCGGCGGCCGTCTCGAGCTCCGGGAGACGGCGCCTCCCGGCCAGGACCTTGAGCGTGCCGAAGTCGGGGTTCTCCCCCGGAGCGTGCCGCCACCGAACGATGGCCCGGTCGGCCTTGCACTCCACCTGCTCCACCTTCACCGCGTCGCTTCCCGGGACGCTGATCGTCAGGTCGGCGCGGATCTCTCCCCGTCGCACCTCCGAGGAGGGCCAGGGAACCAGGAACCGCTTGCCGCCTCCTTCCGGACCGCGCATCCGCAGGCTGCCGTCGACCACCACATCCGCCAGCACGCAGTACCACCCGGGGTCCAGCCCTGCGAAGGGCACCTCCACCGGCACCAGGATCTCTCCGCGGGGAGGAACGTCCACGGTGGCGGAGGTGACCGACGCGGGCCGGACGCTCCGGTTCGTGGCGTGGGCTTCGACCACGTCGGCGCCCTCGACCCGGACCTGGTGCGGCTCCCTGTCTTGCCCGCGGACCACCACTGCGCCACGGACCGATGCGGGGAATCGCTCGAAGACCAGGTCGACGGCGACCGGACCGGATTCCGCTCCCATCACGTTCCTTGCTCCCAGGAGTGGAGGTACTCCTCCTGCTCGGGAGTGAGCGCGTCGATCTCCATCCCCATGGCCTGCAGCTTGAGCCGGGCCACCTCGTCGTCGATGGCCTCGGGAACCGTGTGCACGGTTCGGTCCAGCGACCGACCCTCTCTCACGATCCATTCCGCACACAGCGCCTGGTTGGCGAACGACATGTCCATGACCGCGGCGGGATGCCCTTCTGCTGCCGCCAGGTTCACCAGCCGGCCCTCGGCCAGCAGGTGGATGCGACGGCCGTCCGCCATGCGGTACTCGTCGACGACGCCTCGGAGCCGGCGCCGGGACACCGACAGGTCGTCCAACGCTCGCTTGTCGATCTCCACGTCGAAGTGACCGGAATTGGCCAGGATCGCCCCGTCCTTCATGACCTCGATGTGCTCGGCCCGGACCACGCTCGTGTCGCCGGTGACGGTGACGAACACGTCGCCCTGCCGGGCGGCCTCCCGGAGGGGAAGCACCTCGTACCCCTCCATGGCCGCCTCCAACGCGGACACCGGCGAGACCTCCGTCACCAGCACCCGGGCACCCATCCCTCGAGCGCGTGACGCCACCCCGCGGCCGCACTGTCCGTAGCCGCACACCACCACGGCCTTCCCGGCCAGCAGCAGGTTCGTGGCCCGGATGACGCCGTCGATCGTCGACTGCCCGGTTCCGAACCGGTTGTCGAACAGCCGCTTGGTCCGGGCGTCGTTCACCGCCACGATCGGGTAGCCCAGCACACCCTCCTGGGCCATGGCCCGCAGGCGGATCACTCCGGTGGTCGTCTCCTCGGTTCCCCCGATGACTTCCCCCAGCTGGTCCTGCCGGTGCCGGTGGAGGGTCGAGACCAGGTCGGCGCCGTCGTCGAGCGTGACCTGGGGATTGCGGTCGAGGACCGCGCGGATGTGCCCGTAGTACGACTCGTCGCTCTCGCCCCGGATGGCGAAGGCCGCGATCCCTTGCTCGCAGAGGGCGGCGGCCACGTCGTCCTGCGTGGACAGCGGATTGGACGCACAGACGGCCACCTCGGCGCCTCCTGCGGCCAGGGCGGCGAGGAGGTTCGCGGTTTCGGAGGTCACATGGAGGCAGGCTCCGACCCGGATCCCGTTCAGGGGCCGCTCCTTCTCGAACCGGTCGCGGATCATTCCCACCACCGGCATCTCGCGGGCGGCCCAGTCGATCCGGTCACGACCCGCCTGGGCGAGCCCGGGATCCTTCACGTCACAGTCCACGCCACTCCTCTCCCAGCTCCGGGGCCAGGCCGACCAGCAGGTCCCCCAGCTTCGAGGAGAACTCGCCCGCCACCCGGACCACATCTTGATGGTCGACGGGGGCGCCGACCACGTTGGTCACGCAATAGAGGCCCAGGAACCGCATGCCCAGGGCCGCCGCGGCCACCGCCTCCGGGACCACGGACATCCCCACGACCGTGGCTCCGGCCCGGCGCAGGAACTCGATCTCTGCCGGCGTCTCGTAGGACGGACCGGCCATGGCCGCGTACACGCCACGAGCGACGGGAATGCGGAGCTCCTTGGCCCGGCGGACGGCCGCCTCCGCCAGCGACGGATCGTACGCCCCCGCAGCATCCACGAACGGTGGGTGGCCCTGCTCGTCCACCCATCCGCGGAGCGGATCCTCGCCCAGGAAGTTCAGGTGGTCCGAGCCAACCACCAGCGAGCCAGGTTCCAGCGCCGCATCCAGACCGCCCACGGCCGCGGTGGATACGACCGTCCGCGCGCCGAGAGCGCCAGCCACCCGGACGGGGAGCGTCACCGCGGACATCGGATATCCCTCGTAAAGATGCATGCGGCCCAGGAAGGCGGCCACGCCCGGCTCGTCGTGGAGATCCCCGATCAGGAGAACCCCCGCATGCCCGGGCACCGAAGGGGCTGAGAAACCTGGAAGGCCTACGTAGTCGAACCTGACGTCGACGTCGATGCGGTCCGCCGCTGCGGCGAGACCGGACCCAAAGATGATGGCGACGCGCGGACGGCTGACGCCCACCTCGCGCACGACGGCTGCGGCCTGCTCCGCCGTGTCGTCGGGCGGCCCCGGAAGATGGCTCATCCCCGGCCGGCCGTCCACGGGCCTTCGTTCGCCAGCCGGGCCTTGATGCGCTCCAACGCGTCGATGGGAGCGGGGTCCACCCCCCGGGCCAGCGCGTGGTAGGCGCTGGCC
>DASZKM010000174.1:0-20458 GCA_035947055.1 Actinomycetota bacterium | reverse complement strand
CCGCGGGGTCACCCTTCCGCAGCTGCGTCCGGCCGTTCTCGCCGGAGCCCTCCTCGCCTTCACTTTCTCCTTCGACGACGTTGTGCTGGCAACGTTCGTCTCAGCGCCCGGGTCGACGACCCTGCCCCTTCGCGTGTTCTCCGAGCTGCGCTTCGGGCTGACCCCGAAGGCAAACGTCGTGGCCACCACGATGCTGGCGATCACGCTCACGGCGATCGTCACGGCTCAGTTCCTCATCCGCCGGGACCGGGTCGTAGTGCCCGAGCAGACCTGACGGTCGTGAATCGCTGACGCGGCGCATCGTCTTGCTTGGAGTCCTGCCGCCGGGGAGACTCGCCTGGTGGCGCACCGCTTCGGGAGGCACGTCCGCCCCACAACGGCGCGGCTCCTGGCCGGCGTGGCGGTGGCGTTTGCCATCGCCACGCTCGCCGGGATCGTCATCTTGCGGCCCACGGGCGATCGACGACCCACCCCACAGGGCCTCGGGTTCGTCAGCGAGGTGTACGCCGCAGACGTCACTTCGGCCCAGGATGTCGCCTGCCAGGGCCAGCCCGAAGGAGGGGTCACCTGCCGGCGGATCACCTTCCATCTGCGCGAGGGACCCGACCAGGGAACAACCGTCGAGCAGGAGTTCGTGCAGACCCCGTCCAGCCCGGATCTGTCGGCGGGAGACCAGGTCAGCCTGGCCCGGGACCCGCAGGCGGCGCCGGGATTCGAGTACCGGTTCCTGGACCGCGACCGGGGGTCGCTACTCCTTTGGCTGGCCGCGGGGTTCGCCGTCGCGGTGGTCGCGCTGGGACGGCTGCGGGGGTTGGCCGCCCTGGCCGGCCTGGCGGTGAGCATCGGAGTGCTCCTCTCGTTCGTTCTGCCGGCGATTCTCGACGGCCGCAACCCGCTTGCGGTGGCGCTGGTCGGGGCGTCGGCCATCGCGTTCCTGGCCCTGTACCTGGCCCACGGGTTCTCCACGATGACCACGGTCGCCTTGATGGGGACGATCGGCAGCCTGGTCCTCACCGCGGTGCTGGCCAACATCTCTGTCGGGCTCGCCGAGCTGTCGGGGTTCGCCAGCGAGGAGGCCGTGGTGGTCCAGATCGGCGCGGCCCAGATCGATCTGGTGGGCATCATCCTCGGTGGCGTCGTCATCGGCGCTCTGGGTGCCATCGACGACATGACGGTCACTCAGGCCTCCGCGGTCTGGGAGCTGCGGGCGGCAAACCCACGGATGAGCCGCGCGTCGCTGACGGCGGCGGGCCTGCGCATCGGGCGAGACCATGTGGCATCGACCGTGAACACGCTGGCTCTCGCCTATGCCGGCGCCTCGATGCCGGTCCTGCTCCTGTTGATCCTGTCCAGACAGTCGTTGGCCACGGTGGTCAGCGGAGAGGTCATCGCCACCGAGGTGGTCCGCACGGTCGTGGGGAGCATCGGCCTGGTCGTCGCGGTCCCGCTGACGACGTGGCTCGCCGCTCTCGCGGCCTCACCGCAGGCACCCGAGCCCGACTGATGCCTCGGAACATTCCGGGATCTGCGGTGTTGCTCTAGGTCGATGGATCCCAAGCGCGTCATCCGGAGCTATCTGGTGATCAGCGGACTGTTCACGCTGTCCGCCTCCCTGATCTGGGGGATCAACACCCTCTTCCTCCTGGAGGCCGGCCTGAACATCTTCGAGGTGTTCGTGGCCAACGCGGTCTTCACCGCGGCCATGGCCCTGTTCGAGATCCCGACGGGCGTCGTCGCCGACACGCGGGGGCGACGGGCATCGTTCCTACTGTCCGAAGCGACGCTCGCGCTCGGGACGCTGGCATACGTGGGCGTGGCGGCCATCCACGGTGGCCTGTTCCTGTTCTCCGTCGCAGGAGTCATCCTGGGCCTGGGCTACACGTTCTATTCCGGAGCGGTCGAAGCCTGGCTGGTGGACGCCTTGAAAGCCACGGGGTACCACCGGGAGCTCGATACCGTGTTTGCCCGGGCATCCATCGTGGCCAGCATCGCCATGATCGTGGGGACCGTCGGCGGTGGGTTGCTGGGCCAGATCGATCTGTCGCTCCCCTACCTGGCGCGAGCCGGCCTCGTGCTGATGGCATTCGTCGTGGGGTTCCGGACCATGCACGACATCGGCTTCACCCCCAGGACGATGGGCCTTCAGGGGATCGTCGGCGAGATGCGGAAAGTGGGCCGGGCCGGCCTCACGTACGGGTGGCAGAAGCCGGCCGTGCGTCTTCTGGTGCTGCAGTCTTTCCTGGCCATGGGGTTCTTCTCGTGGGCGTGGTACGCGTGGCAGCCCTACTTCCTGGAGCTGTGGGGGAGCAACGCCGTCTGGCTGGCGGGTGTCATCGCCGCGCTCTTCGCCCTTGCTGGGATCGCAGGAAATGCACTCGTTGGGCGGCTGGCTCGGCCCGCCCGGCGGCGGACCACGATCCTTCTGTGGGCCACCGGACTGTTGAGCGCGGCCACGGTGGCCACCGGAGCCATCCGCTCGTTCTGGATCACGGTTCCCGTCTTCCTGCTTGGAGCGGTTGCCGGGGGCGTCCTCCAGCCGGTCCGCCAGACCTACCTCCATCACTCGATCCCCAGCTCGGAGCGAGCCACGCTGGTGTCGTTCGACTCCCTGGTGGGAAACGTGGGCAGCATCGGAGGACAGACCGGCCTCGGCTACCTCTCGCAGGAACGCTCCATCCCCGTGGGCTTCGTGGTGGGTGGGCTGGCAACGTTCTTGACGCTTCCGATCTTCGGCCGGCTCCGAGCGCTGGACGAGCCGGCTGATCGAATCACGGCGGACGCCCCCGAACGTGAGGCGTCTCCAGTTGCAGTACCGGTCCGTGAGAAGGGGCGCGAATAGTGGACGCCAGCGACCGGCTGCTGACGGACGACCTCCCGGCCGCGCCTCCACGCGTTCCACCGCCGCTTCTGATCGACCTGGCCCTGCTCTCAGTGGCCGTGATGTGGGCGTCGACCTTCACGTTGTTCAAGATCGCGTGGCGGGACATCGATCCGGTGGCGTTCACCGCGTCCCGGTTTGCGGCCATGTTCGTCTTCTCGATCGTGATCCTGCTCGTGGTGAAGAACCGTGTGCGGCCCCGTCGTGGAGACCTCTTTGCCCTGGCTCTGTCCGGCCTGACCGGCTACTTCCTCTATCAGATGGGCTTCGTGCTGGGGCTGGACCGAACCACCGCCCTGGCCAGCGCGATCCTCATCTCCACGCACCCGATCTTCTCCGTGGTGTTCATGTGGGTGGGCCGAAAGGAGCGACCCACCCGGATCGAGCTGGGAGGCGTGATCCTCGGATTCCTCGGAGTGGCGGTGTTCCTCCGGGCCTGGGATGCCTTTGCCGCGGCCCGGCCCGGTGACCTCCTCTCGCTCGGCGCCGCCGCAGCATTCGGGGCGTACGGGGTGATCAACCAGCCCCTGACCCAGAGGTATCCGCCCAGAGAGCTCATGTCGTACGGCCTGGCCATCGGTGGCCTGCTCATCACCGTGGTCGGCATCCCGGCCATGGCCCGACAGGACTGGTCGGCCATCAGCCTTTCGTCCTGGATCATCCTGGCCTACGCGGTGATCGGCCCCGTCTACCTGGCGTACGGCCTGTGGAATTGGGCCATCCGGCATCGGGGCATCCCGCGCACGGTGGTGTACGGGTTCCTGGTTCCCGTGCTCGGTGGGGCAATCGCCGTCATCGTCCTGAACGAACGGGTGGGCCCCGAGCAGCTGATCGGGGCTCTCCTCGTTGTGGCCGGCCTCTTGGTCACGCGGTTGAGCCGAACCGTTCCCTCGATCCGAAAGCTCTCACGCTAGGACGGCGTGGTCGGAGGATCCGTAAGGTCAGCGGCCGTCCTGCTCCTCGCCAGCGCGTGCGCCAACGGAGTGCATCCCATCGCGGAGCCCGACGTGCCCACCGCGGATCATGCGTCCGGCCGGCTAGGAGCTCGCCCCCAGGTCGTGTCGGCGCCTGCGGCGACGGGAGTGCTGCCGCTTCCCGGCCCCGACCCGGGCCTGCTGTACGTGCCCGATTCGTATCGGCCGTCTCGTCCGGCACCCCTGGTGGTCAGCCTCCGTGGCTGCTGCGGCGGGCCGGGTTCGGGCCTCAGCCTGGTCAGGGAGTTCGCCGACGACGCCGGCTTGATCGTGCTGTCGCCCGACGGCGACGGTGGCTCCTGGGACGTGATCTCCGGAGGATTCGGCCCCGACGCATCACTGATCGACACTGCTCTCGTGGAAGTCTTTCGCACGTACAACGTGGATCCCGATCGCGTGGCCATCTCCGGGTTCTCAGACGGTGCCTCGTACGCGCTGTCCCTGGGACTCACCAACGGCGACCTGTTCACGCACGTGATCGCGCACTCCCCCGGATTCATGGCCCCGGGGGACCTCCGCGGCCGCCCCAAGGTGTACGTGGCGCACGGCCGGGAGGATCGAACGCTCCCCTTCGACAACACCGAGGAGATCGTCGCCGAGCTCCGGGAGCAGGGATATGGCGTCGTGTTCGAGCCGTTCGACGCCGGCCACAAGCGGCAGCCCCATATCTTCGCCGACGCCGTGAACTGGTTAACGGCGTGATTGCGATCTGAGCCGTCTACGTCAGCGCGACGTGGCCTTCCGGTACTGGCGAACCGACAACGGGATGAAGATGGCCATGATGACTGCGGAGCTGATCAGCGTGTAGGCCACCGGGTGGGCCAACGACCAGACGTCGGGTTCCGGCAGGCTCCCGGTGTTGCCGAACGCCTCCCGCACCCCCTGGGCCACAGCGGAAACCGGGTTCCATTCCGCGAACGTCCGCAACGGTCCGGGCAGCAGGTCCTGGCGCACGAAGGTGTTGGCGATGAACGTCAGCGGGAAGATGAACATGAAGGACGCGTTCTGGACGACCTCCACGCTCGACACCTTCAACCCGACGAACGCCATGATCCACGAGACCGCGTATGCGAACAGCAGCAGGAGGAGAAAGCCACCGACGGCCTCGATGGCGCCGGTGTGGATGCGCCATCCCACGATCAGGCCCGTGATCGTCATGACCAGGATCGAGATCATGTTGTAGACGATGTCGCTGGCGGTGCGACCCGCGAGGACCGCGGAACGTGACATGGGCAGCGACCGGAACCGGTCGATGATGCCCTTCGTCATGTCGTCGGCCAGCCCGGCTCCCGTGAACGTCGAGCCGAACAGCACCGTCTGGGCGAAGATCCCGGCGATCAGATACTCCTTGTAGTCGACGCCGGGGACCTCGATCGCGTTGCCGAACACGAGCGCGAACAGCAGCACGAACATGATCGGCGACATCGTGGTCCAGATCAGAAGCTCGGGGACGCGCTTGATCTTGATCAGGTTGCGCTTGGCCACAACGCCGCTGTCTGCGAATGTCAGCCCCAACGATGTCATCGAACGGCCTCCTTCTCCCGGACATCCTCGTGTGCTTCGGGTTCTGCCTGTCCATCTGCCTCTTCCGGTGACTCCGCGACCTCCTCGGCGGTGTGGCCGGTCAGGGTCAGGAACACGTCGTCCAGCGTCGGGCGCCTGAGGCCGATGTCGACCGCCCTGACCTCCCGCTCTCCGAGCCGCTGGAGGGTCGTCTTGAGGACGGACACGCCCCCGGTAACGGCCGCGGTCACGCTGCGCGTCTGCTCGTCGACCTGAACGTCCTCGCTCCCGCCGCAGATCTCGGTGAGGACGGAATGGGCAGTCTGGAGCTCGTCGGGGCTCTCCACGACGATCTCGATCCGCTCGCCACCGATCTTGGCCTTGAGCCGATCCGGCGTTCCCTCGGCGATCTTCCGACCGCGATCGATGACCACGATGTTGTCGGCGAGCCGGTCGGCCTCCTCCATGTACTGGGTGGTGAGAAGAAAGGTCGACCCGCCTCGCGCCAGGATCTGGATCGTCTCCCACATCTGGGCCCGGCTCCGCGGATCGAGCCCGGTGGTGGGTTCATCGAGGAACAACACCTCAGGGTTGGCAACCAGCGCGGCTGCCAGGTCCAGGCGGCGGCGCATGCCTCCCGAGTACGTCTTGGCCGGCCGGTCGGCCGCCTCGTCCAGCTCGAACTGGTCCAGGAGCTCACGAGCACGAGCCCGAGACCGCCGGCGACCCAGGTGATACAGCCGCCCCACCATGTCGAGGTTCTCGAACCCGGTCAGATGCTCGTCGACCGCGGCGCTCTGGCCGGAGAGGCCGATCTTCTTCCGAACCTCCTGCGGCTGAGCCTGGACGTCCAGCCCGGCCACCTCGGCCGCGCCCTCATCCGGCTCGAGCAGCGTGGACAGGATTCGGACCGCGGTGGTCTTCCCGGCCCCGTTCGGTCCAAGGAGCCCAAGAACGGTCCCCTTCGGAACCTCCAGGTCGAGACCATCCAAGGCGACCACCTTGCCGTACCGCTTGACGAGCCCTGACGTTCGGATCATGTGGGTCACGGTTTCCCCTCCCTGCTCTTCGATCGATCGTTGCCGGTTGCAACCCCGCGGCGCCCCTTCAAGATTCCCTCCTCACGCAGCGTGGACTGTCCTGGGCGTGGAAAGTCATCGGTCCTCAGGCGGATCTTCCGGGCTCGGAAGGGGGGGCCTCCGCCCGATCGAACGCCAGAGAATAAACCTCCTGTCCCATGTCAGGACGACTGGTCACCTCAGAGCTCATGGCAGTCCGGCGATGAGTTTCATCGCTCAGCGGCGTCTCTACTGCGGCGAACGGCGAAAGGAGCCCGGGTTGACCAGTGGCGACGTGCGGCCGGGTATCCCCGTGGGTGCGCGGCGGCCGCCTCCCCCCAGCTCGATCGTCGTGGTGGTCGGAGGCCAGATCGCCCCGGCCGACGTCGCGGCGATCTGCGACCGCATCGGGATGCTGCTCGAGAGGAGCGAAGCGGACCTGGTCGTGTGCGACGTCGGCGCCCTGGCAGACCCCGACGCGGCGAGCCTGGACGCCCTGTGCCGGTTGCAGCTCATCGCCCGACGTCTGGGGCGCCGGGCGCAAGCTCTCGACACGCGTGGAGAGCTTCAGGACCTGCTCGTCTTCACTGGATTGAGCGGCGCGGTTCCGTGCGACGATCTAGACCTCGAGCCGATCGGGCAACCCGAACAGAGGGAACAGGCGGGCGGTGTCCAGGAAGAACGTGATGCCGCTGATCCGATCTCCTGAGACCTCCAGCACCTGCAGGGACCACGGCTCGAGCACACCTTTCGTGGCGCTGGGCTTGTACTGACCGAACGCCGGCGAGCCGTTGGCCACCGTGGGGATGAGGCGAGAGCCCCGACAGCCGATCCCCGGACCGAGGCACCACTTCCGTATGTCCAGGTGCGTCTGGAGCCACAGCTCGTACGGAGGCATGTTCCACATGGCGTCTTCGTGGAGGAGCGACGTCAGCGAGTCCATGTCGTAGCGCTCGAAGGCGTCGACGTAGCGCTCCAGGAGCGCCCGCTGATCGCCATCGAGAGTGGCGACGGTCGCGGCGTCCACCGTGCGGTCCGCCAGGGCCGCCCGGGCGCGTTGCAGGGCGCTGTTCACGGAGGCCACAGAGGTCTCCAGCAGCTCGGCGACCTCCTCGGCTTTCCAGCGCAGAACCTCCCGCAGGATGAGCACCGCGCGCTGCTTGGGCGGCAGGTGCTGCAGGGCGGCGACGAAGGCCAGGCGGATCGACTCGCGTGACTCGGCAAGCTCGGCGGGGTCACCGTCCTCGGGCACCACACGCCCGTCCGGGATCGGCTCGATCCACGTGACTTCGGGGAGCGGTTCCCCGAGTGGCGCATCGGCCGATCGGGCCGGCCCGAGATCCATGGGCCTGGCCCGACGCTCTCGGGCCCCGAGCATGTCGAGGCAGACGTTCGTGGCGATCCGGTACAGCCACGAGCGCAGCGCGGCCCGGCCCTCGAACCGATCGAATCCTCTCCACGCCCGTAGAAGCGTCTCCTGCACCGCGTCGTCGGCCTCGAACCCCGAGCCCAGCATCCGGTAGGCGTATGCGGTCAGCTCGGTGCGGTGCTGCTCGAGCAATTGCTCGAGTTCCGCTGACCTGGGTGCCGCCATGACCTTGGCCACAGGGTTAGTAGCTGCCACGTCGCTCATCGGTCGACCATCATAGGGGGCGATCCCGCCGGCCCCAACCGCTGGGCGATGAATTTTCCCGTCCTGCGCGGTCGTATCGGGAGGAATGGAACGGAACGTGGAGACGGCTGTCCAGAAAGCTGAGGGCGCCCCACCCCGGGCAGGACGGAAGGAGTGGATCGGGCTCGCCGTCATCGCCCTGGCCTGCGTGCTGTACGTGATGGACCTCACGGTGCTGCATCTGGCCGTCCCTGCCATCAGCAAGGACCTCCAGCCCAGCAGCGCCCAGCTCCTGTGGATCATCGATATCTACGGGTTCCTGGTGGCCGGGTCGCTGATCACCATGGGGACCCTGGGCGACAGGATCGGACGCCGGCGCTTGCTGATGATCGGCGCTGCCGCGTTCGGTGTCACCTCGGTGCTGGCCGCCTTCTCGACCAGCGCGGAGATGCTGATCGCCACCCGCGCCCTTCTCGGCGTGGCCGGGGCAACCCTGGCGCCGTCGACCCTCTCGCTGATCCGCAACATGTTCCTGGACCCGCGGCAGCGAACGCAGGCCATCGGCATCTGGATCACGAGCTTCTCGGTCGGGGGCGCGATCGGCCCCCTACTCGGCGGGGCGGTGCTGGAGTTCTTCTGGTGGGGCGCGGTGTTCCTCCTGGCCGTCCCGGTTATGGCCGCGCTGCTGGTCCTGGGGCCGCGGTTCCTGCCGGAGTACAGGGTCCCGACGCAGGCCGGCCCGACGTGCGCAGCGCGGCGCTCTCCCTGGCGGCGGTCCTGGCGGTGATCTTCGGGCTCAAGCAGATCGCGCAGGAGGGCCTCTCCTGGTTGCCCGCTCTGTCGATCGTTGCGGGACTGGGCCTCGGCGTCGTGTTCGTCCGGAGGCAGCGCACCCTGGCCGACCCGTTCATCGACCTCGAGCTGTTCAAGATCCCGGCTTTCAGCGCCTCCCTGGCCACCTATGGGTTCGGCATCCTCCTGGTGTTCGGCGGCTTCCTGTTCCTCCCCCAGTACCTGCAGCTGGTCCTGGGACTGTCGCCGCTTCAGGCCGGGCTGTGGACGCTCCCCTGGGCTCTGGCCTTCGTGGTCGGCTCCAATGTGACCCCGGTGCTGTCCCGCCGGGTGCGCCCCGCGGCCCTGATGGCCGGCGGCCTCGTGCTGGCCGCTGTGGGCTTCGCGGTGTTCACGCAGGTGGACTCTGGCACCGGGTTCGCGGCGATCGTGACGGGTTCCGTTCTGTTCTCGTTGGGAACCTCGCCGCTGTTCACTCTCACGAACGACCTGATCATCGGGTCCGCCCCGCCGGAGCGGGCCGGGGCCGCCGCGGGGATCTCCGAAACCGCCGCCGAGTTCGGCGGAGCGCTTGGAATCGCTGTGTTCGGCAGCATCGGTGTGGCCATCTATCGCGGCGCGATCGCCGGCGCGATCCCGTCGGGCGTTCCGCTCCAGGCGGCCGAGGCGGTGAAGGACACGCTGGGCGGAGCCCTGGAGGTGGCCGGGGAGCTTCCGGTTCAGCTCGGCCCGGCGCTGATCGAGGCGGCTCGCGAGGCGTTCACAACTGGGCTGCACGTAGCGGCGGGCGTCAGCGTGATCGGCTCGATCGGGCTGGCCGTCCTGGTCGTCACGCTGCTTCGGCGGGTCCGGGTGAGCGGAGAGCCGGAGGAAGCATGAGCGTCCTGACATCCGCGCTCGGCGAGTTCACGGGCCGGGTCATCTGGCCAGACGACCCCGACTACGAGGACGCCCGCCGGGTCGTGAACGGCGCGGTGGACCGGCGGCCCGCAGTCATCATCCGGCCGGCGAACCCGGTCGAGGTCGCGGCTGTCGTGAAGCTGGCGAGGGACACCGGGCTGGAGCTGGCGATCCGAAGCGGCGGCCACAGCGGCGCCGGCCATGGCGTCTCGGAGGGAGGGATCGTCCTTGACGTCAGAGACCTGCGGGCGGTGGACATCGACCCGCAGGAGCGGACCGCGCGGGCCGAGACCGGTCTCACCGCCGGCGACGTCACCACGGCCGCAGGGGCGCACGGCTTGGCCATCGGATTCGGGGACACGGGTACGGTCGGCATCGGGGGGATCACCCTTGGTGGCGGCATCGGATTCCTGGTCCGGAAGCACGGTCTGACCATCGACAGCCTGCGGGCCGCGGAGATGGTGACAGCGGACGGGGAGCTGCTTCACGTGAGCTCCGAAAGCCATCCCGACCTGTTCTGGGCCATCCGCGGTGGCGGCGGAAACTTCGGCGTGGCGACCCGCTTCCATTACGAGCTCCAGCAGCTCGATTCCATCGTGGGCGGAATGCTGTTCCTGCCGGCGTCGGCTGAGGTGATCGCGTCGTTCATCGAAGCGTCCGAGGCGGCGCCGGAGGAACTGTCGGCCATCGCCAACGTCATGCCCGCTCCCCCGATGCCCATCATCCCCGAGGAGCTCCACGGTCGGCTGGTCATCATGGCCATCCTGGTTTACGCAGGCGATCCCCAGGCCGGGCAACGGGCCGTGGCGCCGTTCCGCGCCCTGGCCACGCCGATCGCCGATCAGATGAAGCCCATGGCGTATTCGGATATCTACGGGATCTTCGGGCCGGAGGACCCCGATTACCGCCCGACGGCGGTGGGATACACGATGTTCGTCGACGGGATCGACGCCGGCGTCTCCGAGACCATCATGCGATACCTGGAGGCCTCCGACGCCGCCATGCGCGTCGCCCAGCTCCGGGTCCTCGGGGGCGCCATGGCCCGCGTGCCCGCGGACGCCACCGCATTCGCCCACCGGTCGTCCCGCATCATGGTGAACCTGGCCGCGTTCTATGAAGGTCCCGAGGACAAGCCCCAGCGGGAAGCGTGGGTCGCCGATTTCGCCGGGGGACTGCGACAACAGGATGCCGGGGCGTACGTGGGGTTCCTGGCCGACGAGGGGGAAGCCCGAGTCCGCCAGGCCTACCCGGGGCCCACGTGGGACCGGCTCGCCGCCATCAAGGAGCGCTACGACCCGGACAACCTGTTTCGGCTGAACCAGAACATCCCACCGGCGACCACTGGGGCAGGAGCTGCCATCACGCGGCGATGAGTTTGCCGCAGCTCCAGCGTCTACTCCACAGTGACCGTCGCGACGAAGGAGGAAGCCGTGCAGAAGATCGTTCCTAACCTGTGGTTCGACACCGAGGCCGAAGAGGCGGCGCACTTCTACACCTCCATCTTCAAGGACTCCGAGATCGTGGAGGTCACGCACTACGGAGAGGCGGGGCCCCGACCCGCGGGAATGGTGCTTACCGTCTCTTTTCGGCTTCAGGGCCAGGAGTTCACCGCGCTGAATGGCGGCCCCGAGTTCCAGTTCAATGAGGCCATCTCGCTCCTCGTGAATTGCGAGTCCCAGGAAGAGGTTGACAATCTGTGGGAGAAACTCTCCGAAGGCGGAGAGAAGGGCGTGTGCGGATGGCTCACGGACAGATATGGCGTGTCCTGGCAGATCATCCCCACGGCTCTGCCGGAGCTGCTACGCGACGAAGACAAGGAGCGAGCGAACCGGGTGATGAACGCGATGCTTCAGATGAAGAAGATCGACATCGCCGGCCTTCGAGCGGCATACGAGGGGAAATAAGAAGACCATCAGGCATGCATCCCATCCTCGAGGGGCTCGACCCGAGCGAGCGGCGCCTGTTGCGTCGGCGCGCCATGCCCACGTTCACGCCGCTGATGCTGGCCACCCTGGCCAAGCAGGCCTTCTCCGATCCAGCATGGGTGTTCGAGCCCAAGCTCGACGGCCAGCGCTCGCTCCTGTGGAAGCGGCGCTCGACGGTCCGCTTGATCACCCGGAACGAGAAGGACCGCACGTCTCATTATCCCGACCTGGTTGAAGCCGTCCGGAAGGAGGACGGCCCCGCGCTCATCGCGGACGGCGAGATCGTCGCGTTCCTGGGAGAGGTGACGTCATTCTCACGCCTGCAGGAACGGATGCAGAACTCCCGGCCCAGCGCAGCGCAGGTGGCGGCGGTGCCCGTGGCGTTCTACCTGTTCGACCTGATCTGGTTCGACGGCTACGACCTGTCCGCGTTGCCCCTGCTGGCGCGGAAATCCGCTCTGCGCCAGGCCATCCTGTTTCAGGACCCGATCCGGTTCTCCGAGCATCTTGAAGAGGAGGGAGAGCTCGCGTTCCGCGCCGCGTGCGAGAAGGGGTGGGAGGGGCTCATCGCCAAACGCGCTGCAGCCCCCTACACCCATGCGCGATCCAGGGACTGGCTGAAGTTCAAGTGCGTGAATGAGCAGGAGTTCGTCGTCGTTGGGTGGACCGATCCCCACGGAGCGCGCTCGGGGCTCGGGGCCCTCCTGGTCGGGTACTACGAGGATGGTGAGCTGCGGTTCGGAGGAAAGGTCGGCACTGGCTTCGATGCGCGTGAGCTCACCATGCTCACCAGCCGCCTCGCCCGCCTCGAACAACCCGCCTCACCTGTCGCCGAGACGAAGGGTCTGACCAGGAAGGGAGTTCACTGGGTACGACCCGAGCTGGTCGCCCAGGTCGGCTTCAGCGAATGGACGCCCGACGGCAAGCTGCGGCATCCCCGGTACAAGGGCCTTCGCGACGACAAGCGCCCGGAGCAGGTCGTCCGTGAGCGGGCGCAGGGCGCGTGAAGGCACCGTCGCACGTCGAGATCACCCGCCCCGACAAGCTTCTGTGGCCTGAGCTCGGAATCACCAAACGGGCCTACGCCGAGTACCTGAGTTCTGTTAGCGATCGGATGCTCCCCTGGCTCCGAGATCGGCCGCTCACATTGGTTCGGGCACCGGATGGCGTCGCGGGCGAACGCTACTTCCAGAAGGACACACCCAAGTACGCCCCATCGTGGATCCGGACCATCACGATCCCGGCTCCCAGCGCGAAGCGGGATGTCGCCTACACGGTGTGCAACGACGCGGCCACGCTGATGTGGCTGGGGAATCAGGCGGCGCTGGAGTTTCATCCCGCGCCGGTTCGCCGGGATCGTCTGGAACGGCCAGACCTTCTCGTCGTGGACATCGACCCGCCCGACGGTGCCTTCGACGCCGCAGTCGATGTCGCGCTTCTGGTTCTGGACGTCCTGGACGACTTCGGACTGACCGCCTTGATCAAGACCACCGGGGGCAAGGGACTTCATGTCGTGGTGCCCATCGCTCGCCACCTGTCGCCCGAACAACTCCGGCACGCCGCCACGGAGCTCGCGGCCATCGTCATCAGCCGTCAGCCCGACCTGGTGACCGACGAGTTCCGCAAGGCGGGCCGGCAGGGCCGCGTGATGCTCGACCCCTCGCGCAATGGCACGGGCGCCACCATCGTGGCCCCGTATTCACCTCGTGCTCGGGCCGACGCGACCGTGTCCTTTCCCGTCGTTCCCGAGGACCTTCGGTCGATCCAACCCGATGAGTTCACCATCTCGTCGATCCCTGAACGGCTCGATAGCGCGGGGCCCGCCCGCTGGAGCGAGGCAACGAGCGCCCCTCATCAGCGGGTGCCCGTCTCACTCCTCCGCGACTGACCGATCAGCCGCGAGGACGCGATAGGTGATGTGCGTGGCGAAGGGCGAGAAAGCCGCCGGATCTCATCGGGGACACGAGGCGAGTGGTGTGAGCGGACCCGGCCGGGGTAGCGTCATGTGGGGATCGAGACGGAGGGAGGGGAGATGATCTTTGACTTCTTGAGCGAGCTGAATTGGCTCGCCGTGCTGGTAGCGACCATCGGCTGGTATGCCCTTGCCGCGGCCTGGTATTCCATCCCGCCGATGAGCAAGGCGTGGCAGCGTGCAGCCAACATCGAACAGCCCCAGGGGGGCGGGATGGCCGGGATCCTGATCGCCACCCTGGTGTTCTACTTCCTCACGACAATCGTCATCGGGCTCCTGGTGAAGGCCACCGGAGCGACCACCTTCGGAGAGGGTCTGGCTCTTGGAGCTGCCCTCGGCATCGCGTTCGGGCTGCTGACTGCCTTCGTCAGCCAGCTGTACGAGCGGAAGGGCAGCATGTACTGGCTGATCAACGGGCTCGTTCAGCTCATCGCGTGGATGGGCGTTGCCGGCATCCTGGCCATCTGGAACTAGCGGACGTAGGAGAGACATATGGTGGATGACGCCCAAGCGCAGATGCCCAGCCCGGATCCCGCTCTGAAGGCCCTCGATCAATTCGTCGGAAGGTGGAGCATGGAAGGCCACCTCGTCGGCTCCACGGATAACGCCATCATCGGCCAGGCGACCTATCGGTGGGTGTCAGGGGGATTCTTCCTGGAGCAGCGTCTCGAGCTGGATTTCATGGGGATGAAGATCCAGAGCCTGGAGCTGATCGGCTACGACCCAGAAACGAACACCTTTCCGTCGACCGTGTACTCGAACATGTCGCCGACACCCCTGCCCTACAGGTGGGAGATCGACGACGGCAACGTCGCGATCTCCGTGTCATACGGTCCTCTGGACGCCACGTTCAAGGGATCCTTCAGCCAGGACGGCAAGAGCTTCAGTGGAGGCTGGCGCCCGAACCGGGGTGCCGACCAGAACGTGAACGTGCCGTATGACATCAGCGGGCGTCGCCTGAACTGAATCCCTAACAGCCTGCGCGGGTTATCTGCGTGTCGAAGCCCCTGCGAGGGTCTCGGCCATCCGCTGTCTGACCAGGTCACGCACGAAGGCGTCGGGCAGCGGCTTGTCAGGCGGAAACCGGATCGTTCCCTTTGCGGTCGAGTAGCCCTTGAGACGTCTGGCGTGCTTCTTGACGACCGAGTCACTGAGCGGATAGAGGCTGCAGTGGTTCGACCAGGCCGCGTACCAGATGAACGGCCGCCCCTCGATACGGAACGCCGGGATGCTATAGCTGATTCCCTCGGTCGCCTTCGGGGCGGCAGTCCTGATCGTCTTCCTCAGCTTCTCCAGTGCGGCGCGCTGCTGCGGCGGGACCTTCGCCAGGTATCGATCGACATCCTTCGCGCTCGTCTCGTTCTTCTTGGACGGCACGTCAACCACTCCACGAAACGCCAGATCTCACGCCGCCGTGCTGAAGGCCTATCCTCACACTCCATGAGCACCGACGCCAAGGATCAGGAAAAGGCCGCCGAGGTCTTCCGGGAGGCCATCGAGCTACTGGAGACGCAGGAGTTCGACTATGCGGTGGGTGGCGGCCTGGCCACCGATCACTGGACCGGTGGCGCCGAACATATCGCCGACATCGACCTGGTGATCCGGAAAGATGATTCAGACCGCTTGCTGAAGACCTTCGCCTCGGCGGGCTATCGGGTCAGCAAGACGGAGCACTCCTGGCTCCACAAGGCGTTCAAGGACGACGCTGTGACCCTCGATCTGATGTTCGAACTCAAGAATGGAACCAAGTTCGATGATGCCCTCAGAGATCATCGTCAGCAGGGTGAGATGTTCGGAGCAACCGTCTACGTGATGGCGCCCGAGGACCAGGTCACCTCACTCGCCGGAGCCGTCGACCGGCAGACCATCGGTCAGCACTGGTACAGCATGATCGACATCATGGCGAACAACGATCTCGACTGGGACTATCTCATCTCGCGTTCAGAGCAAGTCCCATTTCAGATGCTGAGTGTCATCTACTACGCTCTGTCGGAGAACGTTCCGGTCGAGAAGGGCGTCATCGAACGACTGGCGGAGCTGGCAGCCACCAAGAGCTAGCACCGGCAGATGCCTCCGCCTTCGAAGGAAGAAGAAGCCTCGTCGGTCCGGTTCATGACGTTCAACATCCGCTTCGACACGATGCTCGACGAGCCACGTGGAAACCGGTGGAGTGACCGTGTCGACTCTGTCATCGAGACGGTGCGGACCTACAAGCCCGACGTTGTGGGCTTCCAGGAGGCCCTGCGGTCCCAGCTTGCTGATCTCACGGCTTCGTTCCCCGAGTACAAGGGTTTCGGGAAGCCGAGGGAAGTCGGCGAGACGGCCGAATACGTGCCCGTGTTCGTCCTCGCCGAGCGCTTCGAGGTCGAGGAGTCCGGAGACTTCTGGCTCTCCCCGACTCCTCGCGTCGAGGGGTCGCGAGGGTGGGATACGGATGTGCCTCGCCATTGCACGTGGGCCCGGCTGGGAGATCGCACGACGGGGACGAGATTCGCGGTCTTCAATACGCATCTCGACGTGAAGGGCACGGTCGCGCGGTTCGAAGCCGCCAAGGTCATCCTTGCCGAGGTCCGGGTTGCCCCCGATCTACCCTCGGTCGTCATGGGAGATTTCAACGCACCCGAGGACTCGGAGCCCATGGAGGTCTTCCGAACGGCTGGGTTTCGAGATTCGTTCCGAGCGATGCACCCAGACGCGACCGATGTGCAGACCATCCATCATTACGTCGATCTCTCGGGCCGGAGGAAGATCGACTTCATCCTGTGCGATCGGCGGTGGAAGGTGCTGGCAGCAGAGATCATCCGTCGCCCCGCAACCGGGCGGTTGCCCTCGGATCACTATCCGGTTGTCGCTGAACTCGTCCCAGAGAGGAAGTCGGATGACAAGTGAGCGGTGTTGGGCCTTCCGAGCCCCCCACCCGCACGCGTCCTGCCAGCCGTCATCTCCGGCGCTGCCGGGTAGGTCGTAGGGCCTGCAGGCGAGCCGCCTCTTCCATGGTGAAGGCCCCCCGCCGGCCACGGATCCAGGCCCTCGCGTCGCGGTACCAGAGCGCCTCGTAAGCGATCAGGCTCGCGCATACCGCCGCGACCATCCCGAGCGCGGCAAGGGCCGGAACCTCAGTGGCCAGAGGAAGCAGCCCGAGCAGCAGGATCGTGGCCACCGATCGACCCCGAGCCAGACCTCCGCGGATGCGCAGCCGCGTGGCGATGTGGGCGAGCAGATACAGCGCGACACCGCCGCATAACCCGAGAGCTGGGATCGCTGGGAGCGACGTCTCGACGTCGGCAAGCGTCGTCTTCAGGCCCAGCGCGAACAGGACGATACCGGCGACCATCGGCAGGTGAAGGTAGGAGTACAGGTCTCGCGCGAGCAGGGCGCGCTCGGCACCCGTGGCTTCGGTCAGCCGGGCCAGAGAAACGAACATGACCCAGTCGAAGTACGACCACCAGAGCGACGCGGCCACGGCGATCCCCAAGAGGGCGGCCGTGATCAGACCCGCATCGAGTGGCGAGCCTGCGGCCCCGACGCCGATGGCCACGATCGATTCCCCGAGGGCGATGATCACGACCAACCCGTGTCGCTCGGAGAAGTGCTCCGGCGAGACGCGCCATCCCTGCATGTGGCCGACCAGAACCCCGAGGTAGTCGATCGCCAGCGCCGCGCCCCACAGGGCGAGCTGTGCCGTCCCGTCGAAGAAACCGGCGATCACCAGGAGTGACGGGCCGAGTGTGGCGGGTGGCACGATCCTGAGCACGGCGCGAAGCAAGTCTCGATCGCCCCGCCCGGCGATGGCGTAGAGGGCGAGGTGCAGGGCCCGCACGACGAAGTAGGCGACGCCGAAGGTCACGCCGTCCGCGCCGAAGGCGTTCGGGACGGCGAGCGACACGATGAGCATCGCGGCGATCGACCCGAACACGACGAGCCGGACCGCCCCCTCTTCTGGGTTGAGCGTATTCGTCAGCCAGGCGTAAGCGGCCCACGCCCACCACAGCGCGCCGAGCAGGAGCAGTCCGCGGAGGAGGCCGCTCCACGTCGGGTCGTCGGAGAGGAATCCCGTGACCTGCGTGATGGCAAAGACGACGACGAGATCGAAGAAGAGCTCGAGGGGCGTTACTCGCTGGCTGCCTTCGACGGCACGATCGTCCATCGATATCCAGGTCCTCTTATCACGACCCCTAGGAGGCCGCTTCCTCGCGGCGCTAGAGATCGAACACAGAGTCAGTGATCGTGAACGGGAGGTCTGAGCCGAAGGCCGCAAAGATCCCGAACAGCACGAGGGACATCGCCAGCGCGACCATATTGCGGAAGAAGAAACCCGTCTGCATCATCTTCTGCGTCTCGTCGACTTCCCAGAACCGGTGGAACCAGGCTGCCGCGGGAACCACGAACGCCGCGATCATGAGCGCACCCACGTCGCCCCAGATCCCGAAGCCGATGGATGTGGAGCCGGCCACCAACCAGAGCCCCGTAGGCCACCCGCTGATGGCCGGGATGGGAAATCGCATGGAGTTCGCATACTCCTCCATCCCCTTGCTCTGCCGGACGTGGCCGCCCACGCCAGCGACGACTCCGAAGAACAGCGCGAACAAGATTCTCCCAGCCAGGACGAATGCGCCTGCCGCGTCACTCATGAGAACCTCCTGTGGGTTCGCGGACTTCCCGGAGAACCGCCCAGACACTCGGGGTATTCCAGAGATCCTGCTCAGCTGAGGCCTGAGCCGTCTACCTCCACGACGACCTTCCCTCTGGCGTGCCCCTTCTCCAGATAAGCGATCGCCGCCGGGATCTCCTCGAAACCGTACCGCCTGTCGATCTGCGGCCGCACCTTGCCGGCGTCAATCATGTGCGAAAGGACGGCGAGGTCCTGGGCTGATACGTGCGCCGACACCTGGGCTACGTCCTTGCCGCCGCGAAGAGAGACGCCGAGCAGGTGTCCCACCGTGGTGAACCCGCTGACGGCGGCCTTGCCTCCTTCGGCCAGGGCGAGCCTCAGATCGGAGACCGGACGATTACCGATCGTGTCCAGGATCAGGTCGTAGCGCTGACCGGCGCGGGCAAAATCGGTCGTCGTGTAATCGACGACGTGATCGGCACCCAGGGAGCGGACCAGGTCGATGTTGCGGGTGCTTGTCACACCGGTCACCTGAGCCCCAGAGGACTTGGCGATCTGCACGGCAAACGTGCCGACGCCGCCGGAGGCGCCGTTGATCAGTACCTTCTGGCCGGGTCGGATGTCTCCATGGTGGCGAAGGCCCTGTAACGCGGTTACCCCCGCCACCGGAACCGCGGCCGCTTCCTCGAACGAGAGGCTCGTCGGCTTCGATGCCAGCACCTGGGTCGGCACGGAGACATATTCGGCGAAGGCACCGAAACCATGATCCAGGAGATCGGTGTAGACCTCATCGCCGGGCTTGAACGCGGTGACGTTGCTGCCGATCGCCTCCACCCGGCCAGCGAGGTCGGCCCCGGCGATCTCGTGCTTCGGGCGGAACAGGCCGTTCGCGAGCCGCGAGAATGCGGGCTTGGCGCGGATGCTGTGCCAATCCGCCGGATTTACCGATACGGCCAGCACCTTTACCAGTACCTCGCCGGGGGCGGGCGTGGGTTTCTCGACCTCCGCCAATCGGAGCACTTCCGGCGGCCCATACCGCTCCCACAGAAATGCCTTCACCCCTCAGTCTCGGCGCCTTCGGCGGCTACCGAATAACAGATTGCCCACGGCAAGCAGAGTCCCAAGCGCACCTCCGTACGCGAGGTGTCCGACCAGGCCTCGGATATGCGTCTCGCGAGGGTAGGCTGGAGCCGGAGGCGTTAACCCGAGAACCGCGTTCGCCCCTTCATCGACGAAGAGCCAGATGCCCAGCCCGCTCAGCATGCCCGCCGCGAGGGGGTTCATCCCCCGAGCCACAAGCAGGCCTGCGATCACTCCGCCGGACAGCCCGAGTCCGAGGTGGAGCCGCGAGCCGAATCGCTTCGCCCTCTCGGGATCCAGCTGCTGCCCGCGTACCTCAGCCAGCTTCTCGGCGGCCTTCACGTATGCCGGTTCCTCTTGGAGCTCTTTCTCACGCTGTTTCGACGCCTCGCTCTGGCGCTCCATGTATGCGGTCGTCACGCGATCCATCAGCTTCGTCGCCGCGTAGGCAGAACCGGTTCCTAGAACGACCTCTTTGAGCAGACTACGGTTCACCGAACACACCTCTGATCAGATCTCCGGGCTTCATTTCATCTGCTCGAACTTGTCCTGGAAGACAGTGGAGGCGATGGAGATCCGCCGGGGCTGGCCCTTCAGGAACGACTCGACAAACCCCTTCGCCTGGTCGTACTTCACCTTGGCGGGCATCGGTGGCTCGTCGGGGTTCACGACGACGTCGACGAGCGCCGGCCCGGGCGCGGCGAGGGCCTCCTGGACGGCAGGCTCAACGTCATTCCCCTTCTCGACATGCAGCCCGAGACCGCCGCACGCCGTGGCCCAGGCTGCGAAGTCCGCGTGCTTCTCCCAGCGAACGCCGTGCTCGGGATAGCCGAGCGCCATCTGCTCCCACAGGATCTGGCCGAGCAAGGCGTTGTTGCACACCACCACCTTGACGGGGAGGCCGGCAACCGCCGCGGTGTGGAACTCGGCCATGAGCATGGCGAAGCCGCCGTCGCCGACGAAGGCGATGGACTGCCGGTCGGGGTAGGCCACCTGGGCCGCGATGGCGTAGGGAAGCGCGCAGGCCATCGAGGCCAGCGTGCCGGAGACGGAGTGCATCTGGCCGCGCTTGGCCGGGACCTGCCGCGCCCACCAGGTGGCGACGGTCCCGCTGTCGCAAGAGACGATGGCGTCGTCGCGGAGGCGCTGGCC
>DASZKM010000173.1:0-2420 GCA_035947055.1 Actinomycetota bacterium | reverse complement strand
ACCCGCAACGTCGGTGTGCTCCTCGTTCTGCCCCTCGGGGTGGAGGCCGTACACCGTTTCCTCAAACGGAAGGACGCCAGCGACCTGGCGCGAGGGCTCGTGTGGGCGGGCCTCGCTGCCGGCGGAACCATCGGGTACCTGATCTTCGCCCAGGTGTTCTTCGGAGACTGGCAGGCGCCGTTCGTTCAGCAGCAGAACTGGCAGCGTGAGCCGACCTTCCCTCTGGTCACGCTTTATCAGGGAACGCAGGAGGCCTTCAGGTTCATCGGGGTCTACCCCGGCGGATATCACCTCCTTGACTGGCTGATCGTGATCCCCGCGCTGGCCGCAGCCATTTGGGTCGTCATGCGAGCCAGGCCGGCATATTCCGTTTACACGGTGGCCAGCCTGCTCGCCCCGCTCTTCTACGCCTTCCAGCCCCGCCCCTTCATGTCGGTCCCCAGGTTCCTCCTTCCGCTGTTTCCGCTGGTGTGGGCGGTGGCCGTGTGGGCCGAACGGCGTAAGGGAGTTCACGAGGCGTATCTGGCCGTCTCGGCGACCCTGTTGGGCGTGATGCTCGTCTTGTTCGTGAATTGGTACTACGTCTTCTGAGTCCTCTCTCAAGACTCACGGGCCCCCTGCCGAATGTCTCAGGAGACCCATGCGAGACCTAAACAGCCTGCTTCGACTCGTCGCGGAACGGGAAGGCTCCGACCTGCACCTCAAGGTCGGCTCCCCTCCCAAGGTTCGGATCGACGGCCTCCTGTACCCCATCGAGGGCGAGGAGCCGATGAGGCCGGACCAGACCGAGGCCATCGCCCGCTCGATCATGGACGACGAGCGTTGGGCGAGGTTCCTTGACAAGAACGAGGCCGACCTGGCCTACGGGCTCCAGGGTGTCGCTCGGTTCCGCGTCAACGTCTTCCGCCAGCGCAGCTCGATCAGCCTGGTCATGCGCTTGGTGAGGATCGGAAGCCCCTCGATGGAGGAGCTCGGCCTGCCGCCCGTCGTAGCACAGCTCGCCGACCAGCCTCGAGGGCTCGTCCTGGTGACGGGTCCGACGGGCTCGGGCAAGACGACGACGCTGGGCGCGATGATCGACCGCATCAACGCCTCGAGGCCGTGCCACATCGTGACCATCGAGGACCCCATCGAGGTGGTCCACCCCGACCAGCAGGCGTCGGTGGCTCAGCGCGAGGTCGGCGTGGACACGGACAGCTTCATCACCGCGATGCGTGCGGCGATGCGCCAGGACCCCGACGTCATCCTGATCGGTGAGATGCGCGACACCGAGACGGTCCAGGCCGCGCTGGCCGCGGCCGAGACGGGCCACCTGGTGCTCTCGACCCTTCACACGATCGACGCGACCGAGACCGTGAACCGCATCGTCGATTTCTTCCCCCCGTTCCAGCAGCAGCAAGTCCGGGTGACCTTGTCCGGAGCGTTGCGCGGGATCCTCGGCCAGAGGCTCCTGCCACGGAAGGGCGGCGGCCGGATCCCCGCCATGGAGGTCATGATCAACAACGGCCGTACGGCGGAGCGCATCCTCGAGCCCAACCGGACCCACGAGATCGCGCAGATCGTCGCCGAGGGAGCCTTCTACGGGATGCAGACCTTCGACCAGTCGCTGCTCGATCTGGTCAGACGGGACCTCGTCGAGGCATCGGACGCTCTCGACACCGCGTCGAACCGCCACGACTTCGAGCTTTCGCTCCAGCAGGCCGGCGTGGCCGTCCCGGTCGGCTAGACGCACTCCGGGTTTCCACTCCTCGCAGCCGGGGGTAGGATGGCGCCCCGACCCAGGGCGGAGGAGCCCGTGCCCATCAGGGTTGTTCTCGGTGACGACCATACGCTGGTCCGCCAGGGACTTCGGCGCGCCATCGAGCAGACCACCGACATCGACGTGGTCGGTGAGGCGGCCACCGGAACCGAGATCCTCCGCGTGGTCAAGGAAACCGAGCCGGACATCGCCGTGCTCGACATCCGCATGCCGGAGATGGACGGCATCGAGGCCGCCCGCCACATCACCGGAGATCGGCCGGAGATCGGCATCGTGATGCTCACCGCCTACGACGATCGCCACTTCGTGGTGGAGGCGGTCCGCGCGGGGGCCAAGGGGTACGTGCTCAAGACACGCGACGCCGACCATCTACTGCGAACGGTGCGGCTCGTCGCAGAAGGGAACATGGTCATCGATCCCGAGCTGGTGGTGGCGGTCGCCGACGAGCTGAGCTCGGGAGATCAGGGCGCGCGCGGTCCCGAGAAGCTCACCGAACGAGAGCTGGAGATCCTCCAGCTACTCGCGTTCGGCTACACCAATCGCGAGATCGGGGGCCGGCTCTTCATATCGGCGGACACGGTGAAGACGCACCTCGAGCACGTGTATCAGAAGCTGGGGGCCTCGGACCGGACCGCAGCGGTGGCCGAAGCGATGCGGCGTC
>DASZKM010000172.1:0-4364 GCA_035947055.1 Actinomycetota bacterium | reverse complement strand
GCGCCCCGACCTCCTTGGTCTGGAGGACCACCGCGTCGGGGGAAGCGGCGGAGGAAAGCGCGATCACTCCGCGCTCAGCGACCGGCGGCCGGACTTCCAGGGCCAGCCGCTCGAGCGTCCACGCGCCGGCCTTCCGGACCTTGGTGGGCACGTCGGGCAGGGGAACGATCGAGCCGAACTCCCCTTTGGCTCCCGCGAACTCGAACTGGGTGACGTAGTGCTCGATGCCGTTGTGATAGCCGGCCAGCGTGGACGTCTTCACCAGACCGATGGCCCCGTTCGGGGCGATCAGGCCTCCGCAGGCCCATGCCGGCGCCGCCAGGAACAGCGTTCCGAACACTCCGACAGCAACGATCGCTCTCCGCCGTCGCATCCCGGTCCCCTTTCGCTCGTCCTGCGAGTTGGACGAGCGAGGGAACCGGAGGGTTCCCCCAGGGCGAGCGGTCTGGCCGGTCTAGGCGATCGGAGGCAGGACGCTGTTCACCCAGGCGTGGCCCGGGCCCTCGCCCACCTTCTGGTAGACCCCGTAGAAGAGCGGGAAACCGCATCCGTTGCCGTACCACGTGGTCCCGAACACCATCCACTTCCCGGCAGCGGCGGGATCCGGAACCATGATGGGACCACCGGAATCGCCCTGGCACGTGTCCTTGCCTCCGAGAGGTTCGCCGGCACAGATCTCCATCTCCCGGTTGAAGCCGGGATAGGGCACCTGGCAGTCGTCGTCGGAGACGACGTGCACCTCGACCTCCTGGAGGTAGTCCGTGGTGCTACAGGCGATGTAGCAGGTGGTTCCCCAGCCGATGGCGGTGGCCACATCACCTGGAGACCACTCGCTCTTCGTGCTCGGATCGGCGATCCGAACCGGCTCCAGCGTGGAGGGGACGGCCAGCTTGAGGACCGCGGAGTCACTGTCAGCGTTGGGGTCCACGATGACCTGCTCGATCCTGTGGATGGTGCCCGGCTGGCTGCGCTGGGGCGAGCCCAGCATGACCTGAAACGCGCTCGGCTGGCGGCCCCGGACGCAGTGCTTGGCGGTGAGGATCCACTGCGGACGCACCAGGCTTCCTCCGCAGAAGTGTCTCCCGTCGTTGTGCTGAAGGGATGCCATGAACGGGTACGGGCGGGTCGCGTTGCGCCCCCCGACGATCTGCTCCTCGTGGGCGAACGCCGGGGCGAGAGGAAGGGCGAGCACGGTGCAGGTGACTACGACGATGCGGCGCACGGGCACCTCCTTGTGGGCGTCTCTTCTACATTCTCCCCCAGGGCCCCATGTTCCTGCCCGGGGCGCCCGGACCCAAACAGCTAGGCGGGCCTGGACGCCGGAGCCTCGCGGAGCCGGGGGCGTTCCCACCGCTCGCGCAGGTACGGCTTCAGCTCGACGGCCAGGTCCACCGCCTGTTCGACCTTCCTCTCGGCTTCCGTGTGGCTGTCCTCGCGGGTGTCCTCGACGAACGTGGCCACGCGGGCGAAGTAGAGGGGGATGAGGGAGCTCAGCAGCTCGTCGCGGTCGATGTCTGCGCGGTGGTAGGCCAGCAGGTAGTCGTACACGATCGTGGTCCACAGCCGGGCATCGACGACCAGCCCTCGTCCGCTCTCCGAGGCCGCACCGACCGCCGCCTCCACGTCGGTCATGGACTCGGCCGACAGGACCCGGCGCCACAGCTCGTGGTTCCGCACGTAGCCGTCCACGAATTGCCACGTCAGCCGGGGGATCGACACGTCGATTGGCTCTGCGGAGTACGCGGCCCGGAACCCGAACGTCGGCGGGGTCACCACGCGCCGCTCCTTGGCCCACCGGTCCGCGTAGTCGCCGGCCAGGTCGAACAGCGTGCCGACCACCTGACGGAACATCGGGGCCAGGTGGCGGCCGGGATCTTTCGGGTCGTGGAGCTTGGCTCCCAGGATGGACTGGCAGATGCGGCGGCCCTCCACGACGGCCGCGGTCGTCATCCACACGTCCACCCCGAACCGGGCCACGTCCGTTCGCCACATGCCCTGGTCGGCGTAGAACGCGGCCAGGTCACCGGAGAACGCGAAGTCCCCGCCGATGGGTTGACGGATCCGCATCCCGTACAGGGCCGTGGTGAGCGGATAGGCCAGCGAGTTGGTGATCGTGCCGTCGTACTTGTGCCGCGCGTAGACCGGAGCGACGAACTCGTATCCGTGGTGAACCACCGGCGTGAGCAACCGGTCGATCCAGTACGGCGTGATGCTCCGCAGGTCGGCGTCGAGCACCGCGCAGGCCTTCGCTCCCAATGTGCGGGCCACCTCGAAGATCGCGTGCAGAGCGCTGCCCTTGCCGGGGATGGAGGTGTACTGGAAGCAGAGCTTCTCCGGAACGGGTGTCTGGGGCGGCACCAGCAGCGCCTCGGCCCGCTCACCGACCTGGGCCTCCATGAACGTCTGCCGGCTGCGGTCGGACGAGCCCCCGTCCGAGGCGCAGATCACCGCGCGGAGCTCGGGAAAGTGCTTACGGAGGCCCGCCTCGACGGCGATGGCCACGCCGCCCACGGTGTCCTCGTTCTCGAAGCAGGGGATGCCCACCAGGATGTCGGCGCGCCGGATCTTATCGATCCGGCGCCGCACATCGTCGGGGAGAACCTCACCCGGGCTCACGATCCGTTGCTAGCATAGCCGGACGTTCTCGTGACCCTGAGGATCGCCCAGATCTCGCCTCCGTGGCTCGCCGTCCCGCCGAAGGGATACGGTGGGATCGAGTGGGTCGTCGCTCTTTTGGCCGACGGGCTGATCGACCGGGGCCACGACGTGACGCTGTTCGCCACCGGCGACTCCCAGTCCAAGGCCCACATGGAGTACGTCTTCGAGGAGGCGCCGGGCCCGGTGGCCATCAACTCGATCTGGCACGACACCGTCCACCAGGCGTTCGCCCACCGGGACCTGTCGAGGTTCGACCTCATCCATCAACACAGCTACTGGTCCGGCCTCGTGGCCGCGATGGTGCTCGACCGACCCGTCGTGCACACGCTGCACCGCCACTTCAGCGACGAGATGCGCCGGATCTATCAGCAGATCGCCGATCGGATGTGGTTCGTGGCCATCAGCGAGCATCAGAAGTCCCGGATGCCCGACCTGCGGTACGCCGGGGTGGTCCACAACGGGATCGACATCTCCCTGTACCCGCTCCAGGAGAAGAAGGAGGACTTCCTCCTGTTCATCGGGCGGACCGCGCCGGACAAGGGTCCGATGCGGGCGGTCGAGGCGGCCAAGGCCGCGGACCTCCCGTTGGTCATGGCGGTGAAGATGGCGGAGCGGGAGGAGTGGGAGCACTGGGAGCGAGAGATCGCCCCCGCCCTTCCCGAGAGCACCACCGTGCTGCATGAGATCCCGCACGAGGAGAAAGCCGATCTGATGGGCCGGGCCAAGGCCGTGCTGTTTCCGATCGACTGGGAAGAGCCCTTCGGCCTGGTGATGGTGGAGGCCATGGCCTGCGGGACGCCCGTACTGACCACCGCCCGGGGCGCGGTCCCCGAGGTGGTGGCGGATGGGGAGACCGGGTTCTTGCTGCCGGTGGATGGGTTCGCGGAGGCGGCCGTCGACGCGCTCAAGCGGGTTGGGGACCTGGACCCGTATGCATGCCGCAGGCGGGTAGAGGAGCGATTCACCGCCGACCGGATGGTCGAGAGCTACGTGGACGTCTACGAACGGGTGTTGGCCGCCGGCTGAACGCGCGGGCGCGGCCCGCGCTCCTCCCGAAGGTCCAGCAAGGTCGCCTCGGGGCGGCACAGGAAACGGAACGGCGCGTACTTGCTGGTCCCCAGCCCGGGCGACACGTGGAGATACGAGCGGCCCAGCCGCGACATCCCCTTCGCCAGCCGGCTGGGCAGCGAGCAGTTGGTGACCAGCGCGCCGACCAGCGGTAGGCGGATCTGGCCGCCGTGGGTGTGTCCGGCGATGACCAGGTCGTAGCCGAGCGCCGCGAGCTCCGGCGCGGGGTCGGGGGAGTGGACGACGGCCATGCCCAGGGCCTCGGGGGACCGCCGCGGCGCCACCCGGAGGTCCACCCGGTGGATGTGCGGGTCGTCGAGCCCCACGATCTCCATGCGCATGCCGTTGGTCTGCCGGTCGTACTTGCGGTTGCGAAGGTGGACCCACCCGTCTCGCTCCAGGAGCCGGATCAGGTCGGGGGCCCGTCCGCGCTTGGCAGCGGGCTCGACCCGGCGCTCGTTCGGGACGAAGTACCGGAACCAGTTCAGGGGCCGGGGCACGAACAGGTCGTTCGACCCCAGCACGAACAACGACGCCAGTCGCCCGCGCACCGGGCGGAGGGCGGCGGCGGCTGCCTCGACGGCATCCGGCTCGCCGAGGATGTCCCCGGTCACGACCGTCACGTCCTCGCGCGGCAG
>DASZKM010000171.1:0-10791 GCA_035947055.1 Actinomycetota bacterium | reverse complement strand
GTTTCCCGCACGAGGCGGAAGCATATGGCAGGGCGCGCCCGAGGGGGGCCGTCACTGGGCAGGGCGCGCCCGCCAGGGCCGTCACTGGGCAGGGCGCGCCCGCCAGGGCCGTCACTAGCGGCCGGAGCCCTGCCATCCCCGTGCGAACATGGGGCCGTGGACGCGCGCGGGTTCCTCGACGAGCTGGCAGGCGAAGAGGGCGTCGGGGACCGGCTGGTCCACGTCGAACCGGTGCCCGCCCGGGATCCGGACGCCGAGCCGGTCCCGGACCTCCCGTCGCCGATCCCCGAGCGATTGCAGCTCCTAGGGATCGAAGGCCTGTACCCGCACCAGCGTGAGGGCCTTCGCCACCTGAGCGAGGGACGCAACGTCGTCGTGGCCACCGGCACGGCCAGCGGGAAAACCCTGGTCTACGACCTGGCCTTCGCCAAGGCGGCGGTAGAGGACCCCCGCAGCACCGCGCTGTTCGTGTTCCCCACCAAGGCCCTGGCCCGCGACCAGCTCCGTCAGATCCGTGACCTCCGGCTGTCGCAGATCCGGGCCGCCGTATACGACGGTGACACACCGGGTCCCGAACGTCCGCTGATCCGCCGAACCGCCAACCTGGTGCTGACCAACCCCGACATGCTGCACGCGGGGATCCTTCCCGGGCACGCGCAGTGGGCGGACTTCTTCCTCCGGCTTTCGCTGGTGGTCCTGGACGAGGCCCATACCGCCCGCGGGGTGTTCGGCTCGCACGTGGCGATGGTCCTCCGGCGGCTTCGCCGGCTGGTCGCCCACTACGGCGGGGATCCCCGGTTCGTGCTGGCCTCGGCGACGATCGGCAACCCCGGCGAGCTGGCCGAGCGGCTCACCGGCCTGCCGTTCGAGGAGGTGACCGAGGACCGCTCCCCTCGGGGCGAGAAGCTGTTCTGCCTGTGGAACCCCCCCATGATCGACGAGGACCTCGGCACGCGCCGCAGCACGATCGGCGAGGCAGCGTTCCTCCTCTCCCGGCTGGTGGAGCACGACACCAGGGCCATCGCGTTCGCCAGGTCCCGGCGGGCGGCGGAGATCCTGGCCGAGGCCGCCCGATCGGACCTCCCGAGCGGGGTCGGCGGGCGGATCAAGGCGTACCGGGCCGGCTATCTCCCGGAGGAGCGCCGGGAGCTGGAGCGCAAGCTGGCCTCCGGCGAGCTGCTGGCCGTGGCGTCGACCACGGCACTGGAGCTGGGGATCGACATCGGGTCGCTGGACGCCGCGGTGCTGGCCGGATACCCGGGAACCAGGGCATCGATGTGGCAGCAGGCCGGGCGAGCGGGACGGCGATCCGAGGCGTCGCTGGCCTTCCTGGTGGCCCAGGACGATCCCCTGGACCAGTACCTGGTGACCCATCCCGAGGACCTGTTCTCCAAGCCTCCGGAGGCCGCGGTCATCGACCCGACCAATCCGTACGTCCTTCGACCGCACCTCGCCTGCGCGGCGCGCGAGCATCCTATGGCCCCCGAGGAGGCGGCCTTCTTCGGCGACGCGGCAAGCGACGCGATGTCGGAGCTGATGGAGGAGGGCGTGCTGGTCGATCGACGCGGGCGGATCCATCATCGGCCGGGCCCGGCTCCCCACCGCTCCATCGACATCCGCTCCGCGTCCGGAACGCTGTTCCTGATCGTCGAAGCGGAGACCGGCGCGCTCCTGGGCACCGTCGACGAATCGCGGGCGTTCTTCCAGGTTCACCCCGGCGCCATCTACCTCCACCAGGGGGAGCAGTACGAGGTCCTGGAGCTCGACCTGGAGCGACACGTGGCGCTGGTCAAGGAGTCGAACGCCGACTACTACACGCAGTCCAGGGACACCACGGACATCGAGGTCCTCGGCGTGCTGGCCGAGTCGAAGGTCGGCGAGACCCCCATGTTCTTCGGCGACGTGCGGGTCACCACCCAGGTGGTCGGGTACCAGCGCAAGATGCACCGGAGCGGTGACGTCCTGGACAACGTCCCGCTCGACCTCCCCGCCCAGCGGCTCGACACCCGCTCGGTGTGGTGGGCGGTTCCCGATGCCACGATCGAGCGGGCGGAGGTCAGCCCCGCAGCGCTGCCGGGGTCGGCGCACGCCGCGGAGCACGCCGCCATCGGGCTGTTGCCTCTGGTTGCCACGTGCGACCGGTGGGACGTCGGCGGGGTGTCCACCGCGTTCCACGAGGACACCGGCTCCTGCGCGATCTTCATCTACGACGGCTACCAGGGCGGGGCCGGCATCTCCGAGCGAGGGTTCGCGTCGGGTGAGCGGCTCCTTCGGGCCACGATGGAAGCCATCCTCAGCTGTCCGTGCCAGAGCGGGTGTCCCTCATGCGTCCAGTCTCCGAAGTGCGGCAACGGAAACGATCCGCTGGACAAGGCCGGGGGAGCGGCGCTCCTTCGGGAGATGTTGATGCTGGGCGGCGACGGGAAAGACCAACGCTGATGCCGGGCCCCACCTACGTCGCGGTATGCGGCCCCGGGAACGCCACCGAGGAGGAGCTGGCCCGCGCCGAGGAGGTCGGCCGGCTCCTGGGCGAGGCCGGTGCCGTGGTGATCTGCGGAGGGATGGGCGGAGCCATGGATGCGGCGGCCAAGGGCGCCACGGGAGCGGGCGGGATGGCGGTGGGTCTCCTGCCGGGAGACGAACGCCCCGGCGCCAGCGCCCATCTCACGGTGTCGCTTCCATTGGGGATGGGTGAAGCGCGGAACGCGCTCGTGGCCCGGTCCGCCGACGTGGTGATCGCGGTGGGCGGCGAGTTCGGAACCCTGTCGGAGATCGCCCTGGCCCTGAAGATGGGCAAACCCGTGGTCGGCCTGGACTCGTGGGAGCTGGCCAGGCAGGGAGGCCCGGTCGACTCGATCGTCCAGGCCAAGACGCCGGCAGAAGCGGTGAAGCTGGCGCTCGAGCTGGCGGGGAGCTAGCGCGCGCCGAGGCGGTTTCCGCCCGGACTAGCTCGAGCCGCGCCGGTCTTCGCCGGGGGCGATCTCGGCCTCGCCCTCCTTCACCAGCTCCTCGTCGGTCACCGGGATGACCCTGCCTTCACGGATGTCATTGACCCGGTACAGCGTCATCGATTTCCGGCACAGCAGGAAGTCGGTATGCCTCCGGAACCGCACCCGGTGGCCCTTGAGCGTGATGACGTCGTCCGGGGTGATGGCCTGAGCCAGCGGCTCGCCGCACTCCACGCACTTCGGGGCTGCCGCTTCGTCGCTCATGACCCGGGAACCCGAAGGAAACGGAGGATGAGGAAGGAGGCGGTGGCCAGGATCAGACCCGCCGCGACCAGGACCGGGCCCTGGCGGGGATCCGGGCCGGGGTCAACGGCCGCGGCCTGACGGACGCGGGCGGGCACCGCAACCTGGGTGGTCACGACGCCATCGTACGGCAGGTCTTCGGCGAAACGGGCATCGGAGAACTCCCGATCGGGCTCGGGCAGCTTCGGGGCCGGCGGCGGCTCCGGAACCTCGCCGGTTCCCGTGACCAGATCCCCGAGCAGCGGAGCGGCGGCGGAGGGGGACAGTGCAACCCGGGCGGGGGCGGACAGCGGGGAGAGGATCTCGCCGCTCACCGCGCTGCTTCGCACGGCGGCCACCCGGATGCAGTACCGGCCGGCGTCCAGACGGCGGGTGAACAGCGTGTCCTCGACCTGGCCCAGCACCTGGTACGCGCTTGTCTCCGCGACACACGGTCCCGCTCGATGCAACACCCGGTATCCCAGGAAGTCGCTTCGGTCGGCGGTGTCGACCGGGGTCCATCCGATCCGTAGCGCGGGGCTGGGAGACGCAGCCTGGACGCCTTCGGGGACGGGAGGCGGATTGTCCACGGCGACGTCGGTGACGGCGCGTGCGAAGGTGGCCGGGTCTTTGGGATCGTATGGCGGCACGTCGCCCCACACCCGCACCTCCAGCCGGTAGGCGTCGTTCGGCAGCAGGCCGGCTGCCAGGGTCGTCTCGAAGATGCCGCCCGACACGCGGTCCATCATCGATCGCTCTTCTTCCGTCCACGGCCCCAGCGTGCGGATGTGGTACGCGGCGTACTTCGGCTGTGCGGCAGCCGGTGACACACCGCCGGACACCACGGCCCGGATCGTCACCGTTCCCACCGCGATGGGTCCGGGCGATTCCACCGACACCGCGTACCGCACGGGATCGGCGGCCGCGGCGTTCGGGACGGCCAGGAACGTTGCGCCGATGACGAGCATCAGGGAAGGGCGCATGCACGCGGTAGTGTATCGGCGGCCTCGGGTCCGGTCACTCACCTCGATCGTCCCAACAGCGCTGCACCCAGACGACGAACCGCGCGCTGCTCGGTGCGAGGAAGCCCCCACACCAACAGCGCTGCTCCGTAGACGGCGGAACCGATCACTGCCGTAACCAGCAGGTCGACCTGCCACGGGCCATCGCGAAGCAGGAGATGCGCGAGGAATGCGCCGCCCAGCGCTGCGACCGTTGGCGGGATCAACCGCGCGTAGTCGCGGTCGAACGGCTGGACGTGCACGAACCGCCACACCAGGTACAGGCGGGCCACCTTCGACAGGGCCATGGTCAGCGCCCCGGCCACGGCCGCGCCCTCCATGCCCAGCGGGGGCACGAGCAGCACCGCGGCGACGATGTCGAAGACGACCGACGCCGCATAGACCACCAGGTCCCAACCGGTCCGTCCCACCATGATCAGCACGAAGCCCACCGCGCCGGTGGCCACGTTCACGAGCTGACCGAGGAGCAGGATCATCAGCGCCGTGCGGCCCTGGGCGAAGTCACCGCCGAACAATCGGAGCGCGGAACCCGGTGTCACCACCAGGACCACGAACACGGGGATGGTCACGGCCAGCGTCCACCGGGTCAGCAATCGGTACAGGCGCTCGAGCTTGTCCCGGTCGCCCCGGGCGTACAGGTCGGCCACGAACGGGCTGAAGATCAGGCTCACCGAGATGATGAACAGCAGCAGGACCTGGGCCGCCCGGGCCGCGGCGGCGTAGACACCCACCTCCGCAGCGGTGACCACTTCCGGGGCGAACCGAGCCAGCACGAACAGATCCGTCCAGAACAGCAGCTGGGAGAACAGGGCGGCCGGCGCCCGAGGTGCGCCGTAGCGGAGAAGCTCTGAGATCTCTCGGGGTGCGGGACCGTCGCGACCGAATCCTTCCGTCTCCCGGCGCCACAGCCACGCCGCGGCGGCGGTGGCCAGCAGCCACGAGGCCGCGTAGGCCAGCGTGGTCGTTCCCGCCGAACGCTGGATCAGCCAGCCCGCCGCGATGAGGGCCATCCACGCCAGCGGCTGCCCGATCCAGAACACGGTCAGCGTGTGGCGCATGACCTTCAGCCCCCGGGTCGCTCCCAGGTACACCTGGACCAGCGCCGCGAACGGGATGGCCACCGCCCCGGCCCGGAACGCGTTGACGGCGTCCTGCCTCTCCAACCCCGCGGCGAACACGTCGGCCAGGGCGCCCGCAGCGGCGAACACCGTGCCGCCCACCACCACGCTGGCCAGCAGGGCGATGGCCGATGCTCTGTTGACGATGGCTCGGACGCGCGACCGCTGGCCCTGTCCGACGTCGATGGCCACTCGCCGAACCGCGGCCATGTCCATCCCGAACCGCGAGAAGTATCCGAGGACCAACGCTCCCTGGGTGGCCAGCGTGACGATCCCGAAGGCCTCCGGGCCCAGCACCCGGGTGATCAGGACCTGCGTGCCGAACGTGGCCAGGATGGCCACCACCAGCCCGACGGCGCTCTGGCCGGCGCCGGCCAGGATCGTCCGCTCGTCGCCGAACCGCTCGAACGGAAGGACGCTCTCCAGCGCGGCGCGGATGGCTCCGGCCCGGGAGCGCCGGGGCTTACTCGAGGTAGCCAAGGCCGCGGAGGTGCTCCTCGACCTCCTGAGCCTCGTCCGCGGCCAGCCCCTCCTCGTCGGCGCCGCGGTGCTGCTCGTCGCGCACGCCGGGCCCGGGCACCACAGCCTCGTCGCCGACCACCGCCGACAGGACCTGGCCGTCGTGCTTCACGGACGCCGGAACGCTCAGCGCCGCCAGGATCGTCGGCGCCATGTCCACCAGCAGGGCCGGCTCGGCGAACGCATCCGGCCGAACCCGGGGCCCCGCCGCGGCGATGACTCCTTCCATCCGGTGGTCACCGGACAGCCAGTCCGCGTCCTCCACCGCCTGCCGGGCGTGGGTCAGGCTGTACAGCGGCGCGGGCTCCAGGACGATATCCGGAGCGGTCTCCGCGAACCGTCCGGTGAACACGTCCTCTCGGCGGAGGACCCGGCGGACCGGTTTCTTCCCGGTGTCGGGATCCACGAAGCTGTCGATGGCGTCCATCACCGAGCTGCGAACCTTCTCGAAGTCTGCGGGGTCGACGATGCCGTCGGGTTCCCGGCCCGCCAGGTTGATCGAGACGCCTTCTCCCGTGGAGCGGATGGTCGTGTAGGCCTTCGTCTTCTGCCAGTTCACCGACTGGGGGAGCGACACCCGGCCGTGCAGCCCGAGGACGTCGTACACCTTCCTGGCCACCGAACGCATCGGGCCCCACTGCATCGGGCCGAACACCGCCCGGCTGGCGGCGAACCGCAGGAATCCGAGCTGCTCGAGCAGCCGGTCCATGTGCACGGCTCTGGTGCAGGACTGGAACCCGTGGTCGGACACGAACAGCACCAGGTCGTCGTCGTTCGCTCGCTGCAGGATCCGGCCCATCGCGTCGTCCAACAGGCGGTAGACGTCGCGGATCTTCTCGGCCAGCGGCTCCCGCGCCAGCAAGGCGTGGTCCGGGTGGTCGGGAGAGACGTACTTGGCCAGGCAGTGCTGGATGCGATCGGTGGCCACGTAGATGAGGGCGGCGAACCGCCAGTCCGTGGTGTCCAGGAGATGCAGGTTGGCCTTCGTGCGCGCTTCGGTGAGCTCCCGGGCTTCCTCCAGGAACGGTCCCGGGCGGTTGCGGAACGTGGTCCACGACATGCCGTTGATCGGGAATGGCGCGCCGGCCTGCTCGAGCTCCTGGCCCAACGATTCCGGATGGGTGAACGGGCGCCACTTGGGCAGCACGCCTCCCGCCACGAGCTTCCCCTCCACGGCGGGCGGTGGGAACGTCAACGGCAGGTTGGTCATCACGCTGGTCGTTCCGGCCGCGGTGAGGTCGGCCAGGAGCGTCTTCTCCTTCATGGACCGATACGTCACCGGGAGCTGCTTCCGGACCCCGGTCTCCTTCTCGAAGATGTCGTAGACGCCGTGGTTCGAGGGCTCGACGCCCGTCAGGAACGACGGCCACGCCGACCACGAGTGATTGGGTACCGTCGACCGAAGGACGCCCCTCGAGCCGCGGGCCAGAAGCGCGGACAGGTTCGGCAGGATCCCTGCTTCCAGCATCGGATCGAGGATCCGCCAGTCGGCGCCGTCCCAACCGATGAGCAGGACCCTGGACACGGGCCGCTAGTCTAGCGATTCGCGCACCACGCCCGTCGCGCACGCACATGGACACTCTCGACGCCTTCCTGAGCTGGGCTCGCGATGAGGAGCTGTCCGGTCAGCCCGACGCGGAAGCGGCAGCAGGCGAGCTGGGGCACGTGGTCCGGCGGATCGCCGACGCGGCCGGCGCGATCGACGCGGCGGTTATCGACATCGGATCGGGCACCGGGGCCGTGGCGCTGGCCATGGCCGACCGACGCATCCCGGCCGTGGCCGTCGACGTGAACGAGGACGCCGTGGCCCGAGGACGAGCGGTGGCGACCCGGCTGAACGCTCCCGTCACCCACGTGGCGGGCGACGCTACCGCGCTCCCATTCCGTGACGCCTCGTTCGGCGGATCGGTGCATCGGTCCGTCCTCGTCTACCTGGAGGATCGACCCCGAGCGGTCGCCGAGGAGCGGCGGGTATTAGCCGCCGGAGCGATGGTTTCGTGCTCGGAGTCGATCGGAGCGGCCGTCGATCTCAGCACCGAGGAGCCGGGCATCGCCGAGGTGTGGCCCGCGCTGCGCGAGGTCCTGACCGAGGCTGCGGCCCACGCTCTGTGGCCTTCGGAGCTGGCCCGCCTTTACAGAGAAGCAGGATTCACCGACGTCCGCGTCGTCACCGAGGACCGGGAGACCGCGCTCGACTCCTCCGCCGCCGTGGTTCGGGCCTTCGCCGTGCCACCGCCCGCCGGTCTGTCCGCCCGGGAGTACTGGCGGCGCGCCGGTCTGCCGGGGGAGGTCGTCGACGAGTTCCTGGCCCGGCTGGCCCGAGAAGCGGAGCTCGACCGGCCCGTCCGTCTGGCGACGCAGGAGGCGTTCCTGACCGCAACAGCCCCCTGACCAGGGAGGATTGGGGCTCCGCGGCGTCGAACCCTAACCACCTCCCGGGTGCGCCCGTACAACGGCACACCTAGGATGGAGGGCCTATTTCCATATGACACCGCGTCGCGGGCTGGAACGGCTCCTAGCGGGGGTCGGGGGCGCGCTCGCCGTCCTGCTCGTCGCGGTAGGGATGCCACTGGCCGGTTCCGTGCTGGCCCAGGAGCCTTCCCCTCCCGCGGAGCCGCAGGCGGGGCCGACGGAGACGCCCGTCCCCGGACCCACCGGCACTGGCTCGCCCACGCCCGCTCCGTCCCCGACCACACCGCCCGGCGCCAAGAGCATCACCGACACCGAGTACCTGAACGTCCACATCGACGAGACCGGTGCGCCGGGCGACGCGATCCTCAAGAACTGGCTCAGGGTCCGGGGGCCCGCCGGCGCGTCGATCGACGTGGTGGACCCCACGTTCCTGGAAGATCCCACGCCGACTGCGGGCACACCGGCTCCCGACGCCGAAGACTCGCTGGCATGGAACGTCACGCTTCCCGACAGCCAGTACTCGGATCTGTACTACGAGGGCCGGGTCATGAAGAAGGGGGACATGTACATGACGCCCGAGGGTCCCCGCCCGCTCCCGGTATCGCTGAGCATCCGGTACTACACCGGCCCGCCCGGGGCCGAGACGCCCGTCACCCCCCAGGCGTTCAGCGCCGCGCGGGGCCCGGCCAAGCTTGTGTTCGAGGTCACCAACAACACCCGCCAGATGCAGGAGGTCACGTACAGCGACATCCAGACGGCCGAGCAGATGACGGCCGTGGTGCCGGTGTGGACGCCGTACGTGGTGAAGATCGGCCCCGTCCTGTTCCCCGACGAGCAGTTCGACCGCATCGAGAGCGACGGCGTCGAGAGCCGGGACGTGGAGGGTGGTGGGACCGAGGTCACGTGGACGCTGAACCTCGCGCCGCCCGACTACGACGCGACCCAGACGGCCATCGCCCAGTTCCTGGTGGCGGCCCCGGAGATCCCCGAGATGCGGGTCGTGGCCCAGCCGCAGTATCCGCCGGCCAAGGCCGAAGCCGTGTCGTCCGAGGAGGTGCAGTTCCAGAAGGGACGGCGGTCCTTCCTGTACGACGTGTTCGGGCTGCTTCGCTCGAACCTCATCGCGCTGACCGGGCTGTTCGGTCTGCTGGACGACGCGTTCGCCAACCTGGCGATCCCCCTCATCTCGCCTGAGAAAGGCAACCGGGAGGCGGGCTCGTTCGACGATCCCAACCAGCTGTGGGCCCTGTGGACGCTGGCCAAGGGGATGGAGCAGCTCGACCGGGCCCTGAACGTCCTGGACTACTCGCTCCAGCTGTCGCGGAACGCCGTGAAGGGACAGCTGGCCACGCTGTCGCAGATGCGGCTGCTGCTCGGGAAGTCCACCGACCACTCGGCGGTGAACCTTCCGGAGCTGCTGGCCCCACCGTCGTGCTTGCCGCTGTGCACACCGCAGCAGGTTCGCGAGTACCTGCAGGGCATCGGGACGAACGCCGAGGAGCTCATCGACCACATCCTCGAGGGATCGATCTGGCAGAACATCAAGGACCTGGAATCGCTCCTGGGATGCCAGGAGTGCGTCGAGGATCCGCAGCCGTTCCTTCCCGAAGCGCCGGCGTCCGTGACGCCGACCTGCCCGCAGTGCGCGGTGATGCTGTCGATCATCCGTCTCAAGCTGGCCCTGTTCGAGCAGAACCTCGCCGCGCTGCAGAAGGAGAACCACTCCAACCAGCTGGCCACGTTCACCGGCGTGTCGAACACGGCGCTGTCGTCGAATGCCAACGATTGGCGAAAGTTCACCACGATCACGTTCCCCTTCGGCTTGGAGGAGCTGGACGACGGGCTCTACCAGCTGAAGGTGAACGGGACGGATCTGCTCCAGCAGGCCATCGGCAACAAGGACATGCCCAACTCCATCATCTGGGCCATGCACGTCCTTACCGACGGCATGGAGTCTCTTTCGGATTCCTTCCACCAGCTGGGCAGCACGTGGCGGTACCTGGCGGACTCCGTGCAGAACTTCGGGATCTTCGGCGTGGAGACCGCACAGAACACGCTGCAGCTGGACATCAACGAGATCGACATCGAGAGCGCCCAGCGCGGTGCCACCGCGGCCCGGGTGAGCGGTGAGCAGCCAACCACGTTCATGGGCTCGCCCCAGCCCACGAAAGAGGTTCCGGTCGACACGCAATTCGTGCTGGTGTTCAGCACGGAACCCCCCGACCTGACCACGGCGTCGGCATTGTCGTCGACCGGGGGGAAGGTGGCGGTGGGGCTGGCGTTCCTGACCCTGATCCTGGCCCTCCTGGCATTCGCGAGGTTGCGATGGCACCTCTTGTGAGCTCGCGGGTGGCGACCGCCGTGGTCCTGTTCGCCGTGCTGGCGGCGTGCGGCGAGCCGCGCGGCACCACCGAAACGACCCAGTCCGTGACGGAGGAAGCGGGGGGCGAGATCCCCCAGCTCCAAGAGGGTCCTGAAGAGGTCGGCGCC